>JAFAMK010000203.1 GCA_019233415.1 Vulcanimicrobiota bacterium | reverse complement strand
GCGGCGACGGCAGCGGCAGCTGCAGCAGCAGTGGGTGCAGCAGCGGCTGCGGCGGAGGCTGCGGCGGCGGGTGACGCCGCGCTTCGGGCTGCTCTACCGCGCCGAGCAGCGTGCGGCGCTCTTCGCGACGCGGCCGCGCGTGGAAGCGCTCGAGATCGTCGCCGAGCACTTCCTCGACCTGACCGCCGAGCAGCGCGACGAGCTGGAGGTGCTGCGCGCGCACTTTCCGCTCACCGTGCACGCGCTCGGGACGTCGATCGGCAGCGCCGACGGCGTCGACGAACGCCACCTCGAACGGATCGCGCGTCTGCTCGACTACGTGCGCCCGCTGTGGTGGAGTGACCATCTCGCCTTCACCCGCGTCGGAACGACGCAGCTCGGCGCCTTCGCGCCACTCCCGCACACGCACGAAGCCGTGGATGTGGTCGCGCGCAATGCAGCGCGCGTGCGGGCGATCGTCACCGCGCCGTTCGCGCTGGAAAACCCCGCGGCGCCGTTTGCAGTCGACGGCGCGGAGCTTGCGCCGGCGGAATTCCTCGCAGGGGTTTGCGCGGCGGCGGACTGCGGGTTGATCCTCGACGTGGAGAACCTGCACGCCGACGCCTGGAACCTCGGGTGCGACGCCGACGCGGTCGTGGCCGCCGTGCCGGTCGAACGCATCGTCGAGGTGCATCTCGCCGGTGGTCGCCGCATCGGCAGCGAGTACGCGGACTCACACGATGCCCCGGTTCCCGATGCGACGTGGCGCCTCTACGCCGCGCTGTGCGCGCGCCGCATCCCGCCGCTGACGCTGATCGAACGCGAAACGGGGCTGCCGCCGTTCGAGACCCTGCTCGCCGAACTCGACGCCGCACGCGCGGTGGCGCGACGCGCGGTTGTCGAGTCCGCGGCGGCGGAGTCCGCGCCGTCCTTCGACAAGCTCAGGATGACGGGTGTGGCGCAGCACGGCCGTATCGTCGCATGATCGCCTATCAGCGCGCGCTCGCTCGGGCACTGACCGGTGAGCGACTGACCGTTCCCGGCGTGGACGAGGCGGACGTCGCGCACTACGTCGAAATCGTGTTTCGCAAGCGGCTAACGGCGCTTCGCGCGCTTTTGCCGCGCACGCTCGCCGCGTGCGGTCGCGCGTCGTTCGAGGCGCGTTACCGGGCGTTCGCGCACGGGCGCGAGTCGGTTGGCCCTGAGGGCTATCGCGACGAAGCGGTCGCGTTTGCGCGCTCGGTCGGATTTCCAGTCGCGCGCGTCGAGGCTCGCATCGTCGCGGCGAACGGACCGGGTTCGGTGTTCACGCTGTTGCGCGAAGGGTGGCGATTCACGGTGTACGTGCGACTCCGGCGCGCGGGCCGGCTGCGCGTCGTACGCCTCGGAATCGACCGCTAGCAGCGAGCTACGTGGGAGACGATGCGACGCTGACCGCGCGAACGAGGACTTCCTCGCCGGCGCCGGTGTCGTAGGTGCAGGTCAGGTAGTAGATGCGCGGCGCTGCGGCGGGCGGCGTGCGCAGTGCGATCGCGGTGGCGGTCGGGGGAACGTCGACTTCGTCGAGCGCCAGGCCGGTGCTGTCTTCCAGCCGCAGGTGCATCCGGGCGACCTGACCGCGAATCGCGATCGTCAGCGGACGCCCCGCGAGCGGCGCGCCGACCACGGCGAATGGTTCGGTGCCGGCATCCGCGGGAGGAACCGTGCTTGTCGTGCGCATCGTCGCGGTTGCCGCGGAGGCTGCGTTCACCGTCGCCGGCGGCACGACAGCTGCGGGGACGGCGAGCGGCTGGAGGTCGAGCGTGGCGTAGGCGTGCGATGCGGCGCGTCGGACGTCGAGGCGGACGGTGAGCATGCGCGTTTCGAGGCCGTGCGGGATCGGGATGCGGGTCGTTCCTTCGCGGCTGAAGCTGGCGCGCGCGACCGCGTTCCCTTGCGGGTCGGTGACCGTGGCGGTTCCCGTCGTTGCGACGGCGAGGTAGGAGACGAGGACGCTCTCGCCGCCGGCGATGAGGTCGCGGTGCGCCGAGAAGGCGGCGATGCGCGCGGCGCTCGGCGCATGAACGGCGGCGGGTGCGTGCGGCGCGGCAAGCATTGGGAGCGCCGTCGTGGCGGGCGGGCGCATCGCGGATGCGGCGTAGGTTGCGCCACCCAAGGTCGTTGCAGCGAGACCGGTGGCGAGCAAGGCAACGCCGGTGCGGAAGCCGCCGCGTTTGCGCGGCGGCGGTGGCGGGACGGCGACGTGGAGGTGGCGTTCGCCGCAGCGCAGTTCGAGGCGGACCGCGTCGAACGCGCGGCGCGTCTTGGCGAGGGGGACGGCGAAGCGCGCGGTGCCCATCGCGCCGGGCGCGACGTCGACCGTGCCGAGTTCCGTTTTGGTTCCGCGCGCGGTGGTGCCGACGATGCGGCCCGAGGCGGACTCGTACGTACCGGCGAGACGGATCACGTACCACGCCGCGCCGTCGCGGTGATCGACCGCGTCGACGCGCACGTCGGCGGCGAGGCCGTCGCCGACGTATTCGACGAGCGCCGTACCGTTCGCGGGCGCCGGCCGGCTCGTGTGGACCGGCCGGATCGGGTTCACGCGGTGCGGCCTGCGACGGGCGGAAGGCTCAGGGCGAGGGCGCGGCGCTCGTAGGTGCGGACGGCGTCGAAGCGGTGCTCGCGGAGCGAGAAGTCGACGAGGCGCGCGAGCACCTGTTCGAAGCGCGCGGCATATTCGGCGACGCGCGCGGTGAGCGGGTCTTCGACGGCGTCGGACTCGAGCAGGTGGCCGACGTACGCGCGTTCGGCTTCGACGTAGCCGGTCTGCGCCTGGTCGGCGTCGCCGCGGCGGTCGGCGCGTTCGGCGCCGTCGGCCAGGTCGGCGAAGGTGCGCGCGTCGACGTCGACGTTGGCGAGGTCGAGCGCGGCGTGCGCGTCGACGTGCAGGTAGCGCTGCGCGTCGGCGCCGTTCGCGGCGTCGGCGATCGCGCGGCGCAGGCGGCACAGCGTGGTGCGCAGCCCCTGGCAGGCGACGGCGTGCGTGACGCCGGGCCAGAACGCGGCCAGCAGTTCGTCGCGCGAGACGCGCGCGCCGGGTGCGAGCGCGATGTAGGCGAGGACGTTACGGTCGCGGCGGCGTGCGAACGCGACGGGGTTTCCGCCGACCTCGCAGACGAACCGGCCGAGCAGCTTCATCGTCATCCGTTCGCCGGTCGCGCTCGCGCCGACCGGGCCGGACCCGTTGAACACGCCGTCCTCCGGCGCTGCGACCGTCGCGGGGTGCGCGCCGCCGCGGGCGGCGACGCTGGTCAGGATGCGGTAGGGGCGCACGCCGTCGCGGTCGCGGACGACCGGGCAGCCGGCGGCTTCGAGCTGCGTCGCGGTGACGTTGTCGGCGACGGCGTTGCCGGCCAGGACGGCGTTGAAGCTGCGGCGCGCGTCGTCGTCGATGGAGCCGGCCTCGTCGACCAGCTCGAGGAGTGCGCCGCCGGCGTCGTTCAGCCAGCGCTCGACGCCTTCGCGCGCGGTCCAGCCGGCGTTCGCGGTCGCGCGGAGCATCCAGGTCAGCGGCAGCGTCCAGCCTTCGGTGACGTGTAGCAGCTGCGTGACGTCGTCGCGGGTCAGGCGCAGGCCGAGCGCGGTGCCGAGCTGCCCGACGTCGGCGCGGTCGAAGGCGAGGTCGCGGGCGCCGAGGACGGCGCCGTGACCGCGTGCGACGAGGCTTTGGACGTAGAGCAGCCGGCGGGAGCGGCCGGCGACGATCAGCCGGGGCAGACCGGAGTCGGCCGAGGCGATCGCGCGCATGAGCCCTTCGACCGTGCGCGGGTCGGCGAGATCGAAGTCGTCGAGGACGACCTCGGTCGTGCCGTCGAGGATCTCGCGCAGCGCACTGGACGAGAAGCGGAGCGGGGTGGCGATGTAGGCGGCACCCGGCCTCGCGGCGACGTACTGCCGGAGCAGCGTCGTCTTTCCGGAGCCGGTCGGCGCGCAGAGGAACCGGATCGGCATCTCGGCCCGCGCGGCGAGTGCTTGCAGCAGACGCGGCCGCTCGATGCGGACCTGAGCCTGTGGCTCGGCCACGACGAGGGTCGGCCGGGTCGGCCGGTTCGGGAGCACGTCACTAGGCGGGGGCAGCTTAACCACGTCGGAGCCTCCTCTCACTGCCCCGATGATCGCTGACCGGTAGGAATTAACTACGAATGACTATTGAACGGCGGAAGAAATCCCCGGGAAGAGGTCAGGCCGCGCCCTGCCAGGTTTCGAGGGGCTGAGGCGACTGAAGCATCGCCGCCAGCTCGCTTGCCGGGAGGGCCGGGGCGAACAGAAAGCCCTGGACCTCGGGGCACATCTGGTCGTCGAGGTAGCCGAGCTGGTCGGGGGTCTCGAGCCCCTCGGCGATGCACTGGATGCCGAGCTTCTGGGCCAGGTGCATGATGCTCTGGACGATCGTCGAGGCGCCGGTGTGGGTCGCGACGTCGCGCATGAACGAGCGGTCGATCTTGATCCGGTCGAGCGGGAAGCGCCGCAAGTACGAGAGCGACGACCAGCCGGTGCCGAAGTCGTCGAGCGAGAGGCTCACGCCCAGCATCTTGAGGTCGTGCATGATCCGGATCGTCGCGTCGGTGTCGTCGAGCGTCAGGCTCTCGGTCAGCTCCAGTTCGAGCAGGTGCGGCTCGAGTCCCGACTCCTCCAGCGCCTGCGCGACGGTTCGCACGATGTCGCCGCGGTAGAACTGGCGCGCGGAGAGGTTCACGGCGACGCGCATCGGCGGCAGCCCTTCGTTCTGCCACGCCACGCTCTGGGCGCACGCGGTGCGCAGGACCCACTCGCCGATCTCGACGATCAGTCCCGTCTCTTCGAGCAGCGGGATGAAGGTGCTGGGCGCGACGAGTCCTTGCTCCGGGTGGCGCCAGCGCAGCAGCGCCTCGACGCCGACGATGTTCCCGCTCTCGAGCGAGACCTGCGGCTGGTAGAACACGACGAACTCGCCGCGCGTGCAGGCGTGGCGGATGTCGTTGGCGAGGACGAGCCGCCGCTGCGCCGCGTCGTTGAGCGCGGGGGTGAAGCAGCGGAACGTTCCGCGGCCGCTGCCCTTCGCGTCGTACATTGCGGTGTCGGCCGCGCGCAGCAGCGCGCCGGCGTCTTCGCCGTCGTTGGGATAGAGGCTGATCCCGATGCTGGTGCCGACCTGGACTTCCCGGCCTTCGAGGTCGTACGGCTGGGCCAGCGCCTTCAGAATCTTGTGCGCGACGACTTCGACGTGGCGCGCGTCGGCGACGTCCATCAGCGTGACGACGAACTCGTCGCCGCCCAGGCGCGCGACGATGTCGCTCTCGCGCAGGCACTTGCGCAGCCGCTTCGCGGTCGTTTCGAGCAGGTCGTCGCCGACGTGGTGCCCGAGCGAGTCGTTGACTTCCTTGAAGTTGTCGAGGTCGAGCATGAGGACGGCGATCTTCTGCTTGTTGCGGCGCGCCGCGGTGATCGCCTGGCTCAGGTGGTCCTGCAGCAGCGCGCGGTTCGGCAGCCCGGTCAGGGCGTCGTGCAGCGCCATGTAGCGCATGCGCGCCTCGGTCTCGATGCGCTCGGTGATGTCGCGCACGTTGCACTGCATCACGCGCGCACCGCCGTCGGCTTCGTAGACGTTGCCGATGAACTCGACGTCGAGCGTGAAGCCGTCGCGCGTCGCGAGCCGCCACTGGTCCGCGCGCACGCGCTTCTCGGCGCGCAACTCGTCGAGCACGGTACGGCAGTCCGGCACGTCGTTGAACGGCGCAACGTCGACGAGCCGCTCGCCGAGCAGGTCGCTGCGCTGGTAGCCGATCATCTCGAGTAACGCGGGGTTGACGTCGGCGATGCGCTCCGTGGCGTAGTCGAGCAGCAGAATCCCGTCCTTCGCGGTCTCGAACAGGCGGCGGAAGCGCACCTCGGACTCGCGCAGCGCGCCTTCGGCGCGGCGCCGCTCGGCGTTCTCGCTCTTGAGCTGCTCGAGCCGTTCTTGAGCGCTCGCGTGCGCGACGCGCAGCTCCGCTTCGAGCTCGGCGTTACGGATCGCGTAGCGCACGTCGTAGGCGAGCGTGTTCCACGAGATCGGCTTCTCGATGAAGTTCGTCGCGCCGAGCCGGTACGCACGCTCGATCGACTCGACGTCGTCGAGCCCCGTCGCGATCAGGATCGGGACGTGCGCCAGCAGAGGATCGGCGCGCACGTCGGCGCAGACGTCGAACCCGTTCTTCGCCGGCATCTGGACATCGAGCAGGATCAGGTCGGGCACGATGCGCCGCGCGGTCGCGAGCGCCGTCACGCCGTCGATTGCCTCCTCGATCGTGAACCCTTCGGGTTCGAGGGCCTCGCGCGCGAGGAGCCGGATCACCGCGTCGTCGTCGACGACGAGGACGGTCTGCTTCTTCGAGCTGTCGTAGTCCATGGTTCGGGGGCCTTTTCGGTCAGACGGCGCCGGGTTCGCCGGGCGCGAGGTAGGTGGTGAGCTGCTCGGTGACGATCGCGTACTCGGCGTGGATCGCGCGCAGCGTGGCGGGTGCGGCGACGCCGTCGCGCTCGGTGCCCTGGCGTTCGAGCTCGCGGAAGAGCGCGGCGAGCTTCGTCGCCCCGACGTTCGCGCTGCTGGACTTGAGGCTGTGCGCGCCGTCGCGCAGCGCGCCGAACGCGCCCTCGTTGATGGCCTCGGAGAGCGCGTCGAGCTGCACGGGCATGTCGTTCAGGAAGCTGGCGACGATTCGCGCGACGGGATCGGGACGGCCGGGGCGCCGCAGCGCGGCGATCCGTTCGAGCGCGCGCGGGTCGATGGCGGGCTCGCGTTCCTCCGGGACGGGCGGCGGTGCGCCGGCCCACTGCTCGATCGTCGCGCGCAGGTCTTGCAGCGCGAACGGCTTTGCCAAATGATCGTCCATCCCGGCCTCCAGGCAGCGTCGTTTGTCGTCGTCCATCGCGTTCGCACTGAGCGCGACGATGGGGGTCCGCCGGCGCGCGGGGTTCGCCCGCTCGAGATCGCGGATCGCCGCGGTCGCGGCGTAGCCGTCCAGCACCGGCATGTGGCAGTCCATCAGCACGAGATCGAACTCGCCGTTGCGCACCGCCTCGACCGCCTCGGCGCCGTTCGCGACGACCGTGATGCGGTAGCCCAGGTACGCGGCCGTCTCGTACATGACTTCCTGGTTGACGAGGTTGTCCTCGGCGAGCAGGATACGCGCGCTCTGGTGCGCGGCCGGCGGCGGCGTTTCCGAAGCCGGCGCGGATGCTGGCTCCGGCGCCGCCTCGTGCACGGCGACCGGCGTCTCGATCATGCGAACGAGGACGTTGTAGACGTCGGAAGAGCGGATCGGCGCATACAGCCAGTCGTCGATCCGCAGGCGCGCGATCGCGTCGTCGTCGCGGTGCTCGCGCAGGCTGCCCATCACGGCGAACGACGTCGCCGTCGCGACCTCCGCCGAACGCACGCGCTCGATCAGCTCGAGCGCCGTCATGTCGCTCAGCGACGAGGCGACGAACGCCGCGCTGAACGTGTCGTCGGAATGCAGGATCGCGAGCGCCTCTTCGCCGCTGCTCGCGACGCTGCAGTGCGCGTGCCAGCGCTCGAGCTGTTCGCGCAGCGACTCGCGGCTCCAGACGTCGCCCTCGACGACCAGGCAGCGCAATCCGTTCAGCTGCTGGGGCGGCTGGCAGCTGGCCGCGCCGCACGGGTCTCCCTTGTCGAACGGCACGAAGAGCGAGAAGACGGTGCCTTTGCCGAGCGTGCTCTCGGCGTGGATCTCGCCGCCCAGCAGGTCGACGATCTGCTTGACGATCGCCAGGCCGAGGCCCGTCCCGCCGAAGCGCCGCGTCGTCGCGTCGTCGGCCTGCGAGAACGACTCGAACAGGCGGTCCTTGAAGGCGTCGGCGATCCCGATGCCGGTGTCGCGCACGACGATCTCGCTCACGACGTGCGCGCCGTCGTCGTGCGGGAAGCGCAGCTCGACCGAGACGTCGCCGCGCTCGGTGAACTTGACCGCGTTGGAGACGAGGTTGGTGACGATCTGGCGGACGCGGACCGGGTCGCCGACGACGCACGCCTGCGGTGTCTGCGTGATCTTCGCGCGCAGCGTGAGCCCTTTCTTCGCGGCCTGCTCGGCGAACGTGTCGATGACCTCTTCGATGACGTCGCACAGGTTGAAGTCGATCGCTTCGAGCTTCAGCTTGCCGGCTTCGAGCTTCGAGAGGTCGAGGATCTCGTCGATGATCTCGAGCAGCGTGCGCCCCGAGCGGCCGATGATCGTTGCGAGGCGGCGCTGCCGCGGGCCGAGCGCCGAGGTGAGCAGCAGCTGCGTCGTGCTGATGATCCCGTGCAGCGGCGTGCGAATCTCGTGGCTCATCTTCGCCAGGAACTGGCCCTTCGAGGCGCTGGCGGCGAGCGCGGCTTGCCGCGCCTCGGTCAGCCGCCGGACGTACTCGATCAGCATGAACGCAAGCGCGCCCATCAGCATGATGCCGAACAGTGTCATGAGCCCGCTTCCCTCCTGGACGCGGATCGAGGTTGCGCCGGCGCGGCGCTGCTTGTCCTTGCTCTCCTTGTAGGAGATGCGCGCGAGCTCGTCGAGGATGTCACGCAGCGACGTGGCCGCCGGTGTGACGGCCGTGGCTTCGTAGCGGTCGGCCGCGGCCACCGCGCCGCGTGCGCGCAAGTTGATCGTGACGTCGCCCGCGACGACGACCGTGGCGTGCCGCGTCTCGATGTCGTGCAGCCGGATCGCGTCGTCCATGAAGTGTTCCTGCCACATGTCGTGCACCGCGATGGCGAACAGCGCGTTGCCGCGGTGAAAGCGCTCGGCGGCACCCGGCAGGCGGGCGTGGTCCATCAGGAGCGCGACGTACTCTTCGTCGGCGGCGTAGGCGAGTTGCCGGTACTGATCGGCGCGGCCGAGGCTCGAGCTGAGCAGCTCGGTGTTTTCGAACGCAGACGCGAGCGCGTACAGGTTGAACAGCCCGATCGCGGCGAGGACGCCGAACAGCAGCCCCAGGCAAATGCGCGCGATCACGCCGTCGACCGTTCTCATCCGAGCGGGTCGACCAACTCGAGCTGGTCGCCGACGAGGATCGTCAGGCGGTCGAGCGCACCCGGGCCCAGCTCGACGATGGTCGTCGCGCCAGGCGGCGCGAACGCGATCCGGCCCGGTACGAGGCGGTTCTTCAAGGCGAGGACGCGGCCGCGCGCGTCCGCGAAGACGACGTCGATCGCCGAGCGCATCCCGAACGTGTGGATCGACGTGCAGCGCTCGAACCAGAGCCCTTCGTCGGGCTCGATGTCGCGGCGGCCGATCAGCCCGACGAGTCGCGCGAGGAAGTTCATCGGCCGACCGATCCGCGTCGCGACGATCGTGCGCGTGCTGTGGTTCTTGAGTGCGGCCATCGTCATACCGTCCCGCCGAGCGCGACGAGCAGGATCGACGCCGCGAGGAACGGCCCGAACGCGATCGGCCGGCGCAGCGCGCGCACGCGGCGTGCGACGAGGTACGCGGCGGCAGCGGCGAGCGCGAACGCGAGCGTTGCGTTGCCCGCGCCCAGCAGCGCGCCGCCGAGCGCGGCGACCTTGACGTCGCCCCAGCCGATCGCGCGGCCGCGCGTCGCCGCCGCGGCGAGCGCGAACGGAATGCCGATCACGAGTGCGCCGAGCGCCGGCGCGGCGTCGTTCGCGAACGCGCCCAGGCCGACGACGAGCACGAGGCCGCCGAGCGAGCACGCGTCCGGAATCTGCCCGCAGCGCAGGTCGGCGGCCGAGCACGCCGCGAGCGCGAGGATCGCGAGCGTGAGCAAGGCGAGCTGCGCGACGTCGGCGCCCAGCGCGTTCGCGAGCACGCCCGCGACCAGGCCGCCGAGCGCGAAATGACCGCGCGCGTACGCGACCGGCGCGGGGCCGTCGGCGAACGGCGCGCGCCCTTCGCAGGCGAGTTCGCCCAGAATCGCGCCGGACCACGCGGCGAACGCGCCGAGCACGGGAGCGCAGACGATCAGCAGGTTCACGTGTGCGGCCTCAGCAGCAGCGCGGCGACGGGACCGAAGATCATCAGGTACAGCGAGGGCAGCATGAACAGCGCCATCGGGATGATCATCGTGACGGGCAGCTTGGCGGCGCGCTCTTCCGCGAGGATCCAGCGCCGGTCGCGGGTGTCTTTCGCCAGCTCTTGCAGCGCGCCGCCGAGGTTCGAGCCGAGCTTTTCGGCCTGCACGATCGCGGTGACCATCGTGCGAACCGCCGGTTCGTTGACGCGGTCCGCCAGCGCGGTGAGCGCCTCGCTGCGCGAGCGGCCGAGCTTGACCTCGGTCAGCGTGGCGTACAGCTCTTCGCGCAGCGCGCCGAACGTCGCGTCGGCGGCCTGCAGCATCGCGGCGTTCAGGGCAAGACCGGCCTGCACGGTCGTCGAGAGCAGGTCGAGGAAGTCGGGCAACTCGCGGCCCAGCTCTTCCTTGCGCAGCTTGATCGCGCGGGAGAGTCCGATCGCCGGGAACCGCCACGCGACGAGCGTGAAGAACCCGCCCAGGATGAGCCCGAGGATGCCGCCGTGCACGAGCATCGCGAGGATCAGGCCGAGCACGGCGCCGACGCCCATCGCGACGAAGCCACGAATCTTCATCGCCGCCGGCGTGACGCCGTACCAGCCCGCCTCGGCGAGCCGCTGCGCGAGCGTCGAGGACGCCTTGCTGTTGACGATCTGCTGGATGATCAGCTCGCGGCGGTCCGACGGCGCGTCGAGCTTCTCGATGCGGCGGGTCAGCGCCGTCCGGTGCGGCATCGCCGCGGTCGTGAGCAGGAAGACCGCGCCGACGCCCATCGCGACGATCGCGTAGGGCACGAACTGCGTGAACGGCGTGTGCGTCACGGGTCGATCTTCACGATCTTCATCAGGCAGAACACCGCCAGACCGTCGAGCAGGAGCGCGACGGCGAGCGCGATGTTTCCGATGATGGTGTGCAGCATGGCGTCGCGCAGATTCGGCTGCGTGAGGAAGACGAAGCCGCCGACGCCGATCGGCATGAGCCCGAGCAGCCAGCCCGTCGCGCGCCCCTGCGCGGTGATCGCGCCGATGCGGCGGCGCAGCCGGCGGCGGTCGCGGATCGTCGCGGCGAGGCTTTCGAGGACGCCGGCGAGGTCGCCGCCGGTCTGCGCCTGCACGCGAATCACGCGGGTCAGCATCGCCGTCTCCGGGTTGGTCATGCGGCGCGCGAGGTCGTCGAGCGCGTCGAGCATCGAGACGCCGATGTTGGTCAAGCCGACGACGCGCAGAAACTCGTAGCGCGCCGGATCCTGGCACTGCTCGCCGACGAGGATCAGCGCCTGGCGCAGGCCGAGGCCGACGCGCACGCCGCCCGAGATCGTGCGCAGCACGGTTTCGAGTTGGTCGTGGAACGCGGCGACGCGCTTCCCGCGGCGCGCTTTGACGAAGGTGCCGCCGACGTGGACGACGAGCGCGACGCACACCACGAGCGCGGGGAGCGCGACCAGCGGCGGCGGGCTCAGCATCAGCAGCAGCGCGACCCAGAGGCCGGCTCCGGCGCCGACGAGCGCGAAGGTGAAGGTCTGCGGCGAGATCGTCATCCCGGCGACCTCGAGGTCGGCCGCGAAGCGCGCGCCGAACTTCTCGGCGCGCGCGGTGATCGCGCGGCGGAACGAATAGAAGACGAGGGCGATCGCGCCGATCCCGCCGGCGATGATCGCGAACGGGGTGATTAGCGCAGCCATGTCGTCCCCACGGCCTTGCGGCCGGGCGCCGTGCTGAAGAGGCCCGCGTCGAATGCGACGCCGACTTCTTCGAAGCGCCGCAGGCAGGCCGGCTGGACGCCGCTCATCACGAACTCGCCCTTGACGGTGCCCTGCGCGTCGAGGCCCTGCTGCTCGAAGCGCACCAGCTCTTGCATCGTGACGACCTCGCCTTCCATCCCGACCAGCTCGCTGATCGCCGTCACCTTGCGCGAGCCGTCGCGCAGGCGCGCGACCTGCACGATCACGTCGATCGCGCCGGCGATCTGCTCGCGGATCGCGCGCACCGGCAGGTCGAAGCCGGCCATCAGGACCAGCGTCTCGACGCGGGCGCAGGCGTCGCGCGGCGTGTTGGCGTGGATCGTCGTCATCGAGCCGTCGTGGCCGGTGTTCATCGCCTGCAGCATGTCGAGCGCCTCGCCGCTGCGGCACTCGCCGACGACGATGCGGTCGGGACGCATGCGCAGCGAGTTGCGCACGAGGTCGCGAATCGAGATCGCGCCCTTTCCTTCGAGGTTCGCCGGCCGCGACTCGAGCCGCACGACGTGCGGCTGGTCGAGCTTCAGCTCGGCGGCGTCTTCGACGGTGACGATGCGGTCGGACTTCGGGATGAAGGACGAGAGCGAATTCAGCAGCGTCGTCTTCCCGGAACCCGTGCCGCCGGAGACGATGACGTTGAGCCGCGCTTCGACGGCGGCGCGCAGGAAGTCGGCCATCGCCGGCGTCAGCGCGCCGCGTTCGACCAGGCCGTTCATGTCGAGGCGCGTCTTGCCGAAGCGGCGGATCGTCAGCGACGGCCCGTCGATCGCCAGCGGTTCGATGACCGCGTTGACGCGCGAGCCGTCGGGGAGGCGCGCGTCGACCATCGGGCTCGACTCGTCGAGCCGGCGCCCGAGCGGTGCGATGATGCGCTCGATGACGAGCCGCACCTGGCGGTCGTCGGCGAACTGCTTGACGGTCCGCTCGATGTGGCCGCCCTTCTCGACGAAGATGTTCGCGTGGCCGTTGACCATGATTTCGCTGACGCTGGGATCGTCCAGCAGGCTCTCGATCGGGCCGAGACCGAGCGCCTCTTCGGCGACCTCGGCGCGGATGCGCGCGGCCTCCTCAGCCGTCGCGACGCCGCGGTGCGCGGCGAGGTATTCGTCGGCGATCGCGTCGACCTGCGTGCGCAGCTCGGCGAGCTGCGCGGTGCCGCTGTGCGCGCGCGCCGCCGAGAAGAAGTCGATGCGCCGCATCATCACGGCGTGAATCTCGGTCTTGAGCTTCTCGCGGTCGGCGGTCGCCAGGCGCGGTTCGCTCCGCGACTGCGACGGCGCCGGCTGCTGCGCCGCGCCGTTGATCGGGATGACTTTTCCGGCGTTCGCGGCGTTCGGCGGGGGTGGGCCGGCGTTGAAGTCGCGCTTCTCCTCGCGGCGGTCGCCGATCGGCTTGCCGGTCGACTGGCGCAGCGTCGTCAGCTTCACCGCGTCGGGCGCCTCGCTCAGGTGCGCACACAGCTGCTTGAAGGCGCGGCCGTAGCCACGGTCGCGCGAGGGCGGCAGCTCGGCCGCGATCGGGATCTTCAGCGCCTGCTGAATCTCGTTGCGGCGCAGCTCGTTGACGCCGTGCGGGTTGTTGAGAACGAAGGCGATGCGCTGCGTCGGGATGCCGAAGCGCTCCATCGCGGCGAGCATCGCGCGCGCCGAGGCGACGCCGAGCAGCGTCGGCTCGGTGACGATCACGATCTGCGCCGCGCGCGAGATGAACGGGCGGACGACCGCCGCGAACGGCTGCGGCGCGTCGACGACGACGAGGGGGCTGCCCGGCAGCCGCGTCGTCGCCTCTTCGACGTCGGCGGCTTGGAGCAGAAACGCTTCTTCGTACGTGCGGGCCAGCTCGAGCAGCGTGAAACCGTGCGCCTTCGCGAACGCCACGTCCCCGCGAACGCGGCCGGTGTCCAGCTCGGCGGTGAGATCGTGGAGGACCGCGACGCTGCGCCGGCCGGCCAAGTCGGCGTCGACGACGACGCGCGGGCGCGTCGTCTCGAGCTGCTCGGCCAGCCCGAGCGCGATCGTCGTTGCGCCGACGCCGCCCTTGGCGCCGACGACGAGATAGACGCGGGCCTCGTCGATCACGGCTGGGTGTCCTCGACCTGGTCGCCGTCGATCACCATGACGGTCGAGCCGCGCCGGGCGCGGTGGCGCGGCGAGGGCTGCGGCGCCGGCGGCGGCACGGCGGCGACCGTCTGCGGCATGGCCGGCGGCATCTGCTGCGTGAGCGGCGGCGCCTGCTGCGGCAGCGGCGGCGCGGTCGGGAGGTGAAGCGGTTCGCCGCGCTCGGCGCGGACCGGTTCGCTCTTCGGGCGCAGCGCGAGCCGGAGCGTCGTGCTGACGTCGGCCGCAGCGAGCAGGTCGGCCTGTTGCGGCGTGACCGCAAGCGTGACGGTGGTGAGGCTCTGCGCATCGGGGTTCGGCGTCGCCTCCGCGGCCGCCGCGCCGGTGGAGCCGCCGAGGGCGACGATCAGCACGCCGCGCAAGATCGTCGAGGCGACGGGCGTCTCGTTGCCGACGCGCGGCGGGACGGCGATGACGTCGACGCGGTCGCCGGGAGCGACGAGTCCCGAGACGCCCTTGACGCGGTCGATCGCGATGCTGACCGCACGCATCCCGACGGGGAGATCGCCGGGCACCGCCGCGGCTGCGTCGGCGCCGACCTTGTCCTGCGTGAAGACGCCGCCTTCGGGGATGCCGATGAGCGCGACTTTGCCGACGACGAGCCGGCGGTCGGTCAGCGCGTCGGGATCGACCACGTTCGTGGGCCGGCTCGACGTCGTGACCATGGCGTCCGTGACGTGCATCCCGGGCGTGAGCGCCGCGGCCGCGACCAGAACGGTGCGGCTCGGCTCGGCGCTTCCGCGCACGGACGCCAGATAGTTCAGGAGAAGAACGCCCGTGCCGGCTGCGAGCAGCAGGCCGATGATCAGCGGGATGCGGCGGATGTTCATGGTGTGGTCCAGGTGAGCGGAAGGAAGGTCGCAAGCGCGTAGCCGGCGCTGCCCGCGGCGATCGCGACGCCGTACGGCAGGGGGCTGCGACGTGAAGGGCCGCCGCCGTGCGCGGCGATGATCGCCGTGCTGCGGATCAGCTCGACGAGCCGGCCTTCGCGCGCGGCGGAGGCGAGCGCCAGCGCGGCGCCGGCGGCGAGAATGTAAGCGAGCAGCGGAAGACAGTCGGGATAGGAGACGAGGCCGCAGGCACCGGCGATCAGCTTGACGTCGCCGCCGCCGAACCAGCCGGCTTGAAACGCCAGCGTGCCGAGGACGAACGCGGCGAGCATCGTCGCGAGCGCAATGAGCGTGGGAACGGCACCTTGCGTTAGGTGGATGGCGAGCCCGCTCAGCGCTAGCGCGCCGGTGAGAACGTTGGGGATGCGGCGCGAGCGCACGTCGATGACGGCGGCAACCGCGGCGAACGCGACGAGGACGAGCACGAGCACGTCAGATGCTCGTCCCGACGCTGCTGAGGAGCGAGCGGATGTGCCCGCTGAGGAATGCGACCGCCACGACACAGACGACGGCGATCAGGCCGAGAATGAGGCCGTACTCGGCAAGTCCTTGACCCGAATCGGCGACGGTCAGGGCGCGGAGCGCCGCGACCGGCGCCGCTTCGGGTTCGGTCATGTCAGATGCTCGATCCGACGTTGCTGAGCAGACCCTGGATACGACCGCTGAGGAAGACCACCGCGGCGACGCAGACGACTGCGATGAGACCCAGGATGAGACCGTATTCCGCGAGGCCCTGGCCGCTCTCGTCGGTGAGGATGGAACGAAACGACTTGATCATGTGATGATTCTCCTTGGGGGATGCGAACAAGGTGGGAAGGTGGGGTGACGTCGAGTTAACTTTGTGTTTTCGGGTGGCTAGTGATCGGATGGATCCGCGTCCGCGGCTGCCGGATCGTTGGGAGCGGTCACGCTGATGCGCGCCGTTGCGCTCGGCCCGTCCGGCACGGACCGCGCGACGACGGTCACGAGCGCGCCGCGGAAGTAGGCGGGTGCGAGCGCGAGCGTCGTGGTGAATCGGCCGTTCGCGTCGCTGGTGACGACGCGGCGGCTGAGGAGCACCGTCGGAAGATCGCGCGAGTACGTTGCGTACGCGGCGAGCTCGACGGGACGTGCGGCGGGAGCGTTCCCGGTCGCGACGACGGCTTCGTGGCCGCCGTCGCGCGTCAGCGTGAGCGTGACCGGCGCAGTCGTGGCGGGCGACGGTTGCGCATCGGCGGGCGTCGTGAACGCTGCGCCGGTGAGGAGCGTCGTGCCGAGGATCAGAGCGGGCCAGGTGTTGACGTGCATCGTGGCCGCATCGTAACGGGTCCGAACCGCGCTGAAAAGACCGTCGCGGAACACTTGATGGTGCGACAACGCCGTGACAACGCTCACACGGTGCATACTCGGACCATGTTCACGAACCTTCGCAGGACGCTCGCCGCGGCTGCCCTCGCCGCACTCGCGGCGGCGCCGCTCGCCGCGGGCGCCGACGCTCCGAATGTAATAACTCTGCAAACCGGACAGTCGACGGTGATCCACGCACCGGGCCTCACGCGCGTCGCCGTGGGCGATGCGAAGATCGTCGGCGTCGTCCCGCTCGGCAACACCGACGTCGTGCTCAACGGCAAAACGTCGGGACACACGACGCTGTTCGTGTGGACGACCACCGGCCGGCGCGCCTACGACGTCGCGGTCAACGAACAGAGCCTCGTCGGTTTGCAGAAGATGCTGCAGGCCGCGATCGCCGATCCCGACGTGCACGTCGACGCGTTCGAACACTCCGTCGTCGTCAGCGGCAGCGTCGCGAACGGCGACCGTCTCGCACGCCTGAACGACGTCGCCGCGCGGTTCGAGCCGCTCGCGACGAGCGACAAGTACACGATCGTCAACGCCGTCACCGTCGCGCACCCGCTCGGGCCGCTGCAGAGCGAGCTCGCCGCCGATCCGTCGACCGCGGGCGTGCGCATCGACCGCGACCTGAAGGGGAACCTGATCGCGAGCGGTCCGGTTCCCGACCGCACGACCGCGGAACGCGTGCTCGCGCGCATCCGCGCACTCGCGGGTCCGTATCTCGCGACCGACGGGAAAGTGATCGACCGGCTGGAGTCCGCGACCGTCAGCCAAGTCGACGTGAAAGTCTATATCCTCGAAGTCGACGACACGGCGCTGCGCAACCTCGGCATCAACCTGCAGTCGGCGACGTTCAACCCCGACGGCACGTACGCGCTCGGCCAGCCGCAGTTCCCGGTGGTCGAATCGCCGACGGCCGGCTCGTCGAGTTCGGGGGCTCCCGGGATCCCCGGCCGCGCGCTGAACATCGGCGGGTTCTTCCGCTCGATCACGCTCGCGCCGACGCTGAACCTCGTGCTGCAGAGCGGTCACGCGAAGCTGCTCTCGTCGCCCGATCTCGTCACGCTCCCCGGCCGCGAGGCGAACTTCCTCGTCGGCGGACAGATTCCGATTCCGTACGCCTCGGGCCCGCAGCAGATCGCCGTCTCGTACAAGGACTTCGGCGTGTCGCTGAAGGTCACGCCGACGATCCTCGGCGACGGCGGCGTCGAGACGGTGATCGCGCCGGAAGTCTCCGACCTCGACTTCCAGGACGGCGTGACGCTGAGCGGGTTCACGATCCCCGCGCTCAAGACGAGCCGGCTCTCGACCGACGTGATCACGAAGTCCGGCGAGTCGATCGTGATGGGCGGCCTGTTGCGCCGCATCGAGCAGCGCAACATCGACAAGATCCCGCTGCTCGGCGACCTGCCGGTACTCGGGAAACTGTTCCGCTCGACGCGCTACCAGAGCCAGCAGACCGATGTCGTCTTCGTGATGACGCCGCAAGTGCTCACGCGCTGACGATGGAGAACCGGGGACAGGTCCTGCCGGTCGCCGCGCTCGCGCTCGCCGCCCTGTGCGGCGCCGCCGCGCTCGCCGTCGACGTGGGCACGCTGCACTACCAGCAGCGGCTGCAGCAGACCGCCGCCGACGGCGCCGCGCTGGCGGGCGCGACCGAGCTCAACTATCCCGCCTCGGCCGACGTGACCGCGGCCGCCAAACACGACGCCGCGCTGAACGGCTTCACCGACGACAACGGCGCGACGGTGACCGTCACGGTGAACCATCCGCCCGTTTCCGGTGCATACGCCGGGAACGCGAACGCCGTCGAGGTGATCGTCGCCGCGAAGCACGCGACGTTCTTCGAACACGTCTTCGGAACGTCGTACGCGTGGGTACAGGCGCGCGCCGTCGCAGCGTTCGCCAACGTCCCGCATGCCTGCGTCTACATGCTCGGAAACGGCGTGAGCAACATGAACAGCTCGACGATCAACGCGCCGAGCTGCGGCGTCGTCTCGAACGGCGGCATCACCATGAACGGCTCCACGGTCACCGCGGCCGAGGTGGGCACGGTCGGCGGCGTCACCGTGAACGCGTCGACGTTCCCCGAGGC
The DNA here is from genome assembly GCA_019233415.1 of Vulcanimicrobiota bacterium. Classification (GTDB taxonomy): domain Bacteria; phylum Vulcanimicrobiota; class Vulcanimicrobiia; order Vulcanimicrobiales; family Vulcanimicrobiaceae; genus Vulcanimicrobium. Next base: position 15,905 of record JAFAMK010000203.1, on the reverse strand, counting down.
GCAGCCGACGACGGTCGTGCCGGTGACGGATCCGTGTCCGCAGATCGCAGGCTGCGCCTACCTGGCCGCCCATCCGCCGGCGACCTCGCCGTGCAGCTTCTCGAACCTTGCGCTGAACGGGTCGACCACCACGCTGAGCCCCGGCGTCTACTGCGGTGGACTCACCCTCAACGGCGCGAACGTCACGTTCAACGCAGGCGTCTACGTGATAACCGGCGGCAGCCTCAACGTGAACGGCAGCACAATGACCGGCACCGGCGTCACGTTCGACCTGCCGAACAACTCGGTCAACGCGAACGCGACGACGTTCAACCTGACCGCTCCGGCGAGCGGCAATACCGCGGGGATGCTTTTCTACCAACCGCCGAGCAACAGCAACAACCCGAACCTGAATGGGAGCGGCGGGACCGGCCTCGCGGGCGCGCTCTACTTCCCAGCTGCGCTCGTCAACGCGAATGCGTCGTTCGGGTCGTGGTTGTTCATCATCGCCAGCAGCCTCAACATGAACGCGGCCAACGCCACCATCCCTGCCAACCAGAGCTTCCCGGGACTGCAACATGCGGCGCTCGGCGAGTGACCGGAGACCACCGATGATCGATCTCGACCGACTGCGCCGCGACGAGCGCGGCTCTGCGCTCGCCGAAATGGCGGTCGTAACGCCGCTGCTGTTGTTCCTACTCGCCGGCACGGTCGAGCTGGGCCGCTTCTCCACCTACGGCGTCGGCGTCGCGGGCGCGGCGCGCGCCGGCGTCCAGTACGGCGCGCAGAACCTCGCCACCGCCTCCGACACGACGGGGATGCAGAACGCGGCGACCGCCGACGCGTCCGGGATCACCGGCGTCACGGCGACCGCCTCGCAGTTCTGCCAGTGCGCCGACGGGAGCACCTCCACGTGCCTGGCGAGCGATTGCGCGAGCAGCCACCGCCTCGTCTATGTCCAGGTGCGCGTGAACGGCTCGTACACCACGGTGCTGCACTACCCGGGGATTCAGTCGTCGTTTCCGGTCAGTGCGACCGCGGTCATGCGGGTGCCGCAGTGATCGCCGCGCCGTCGCGCGAGGGCGAACGCGGGAGCACGATCGCCGAGTTCGCGCTCGCCGTCGCGGCGCTGATGACGATGATCGTCGGAATCGTCGACGTCGGGCGCGCGATGTACGCCAACCACCTCGTCGCGAACGCGGCGAAGGAAGGCGCGCGCTACGCGGTGGTCCACGGATCGTCGTGCACGCTCAGTGGCTGCCCGGCGACGGCGGCGCAGATTCGGACCTACGTGCGCGGCCTCGTCCCCGGGATCGACGCGACGCATCTGACCGTCACGACGACCTGGTCGACCGGGACGGCCTGCGCGGGCTCGCCCTTCCAGAGCGCCGGCTGCACGGTGAACGTGCAGACCAGCTATCCGTTCACGTTCATCGTCTCGCTGCTCCCGAACTTCACGATGACGATGCGCGGCAGCTCGCAGATGGTGATCTCGCAGTGACCGCGCGCCGGCTCGCATGGTTCCTCGCGCCAACGATTCTTGCCGCGATGGTCCTGCTCAACCCGCTCTCGCGCCCGTCGTACCTCGAAGGCGACTTCCGCGCGTTCTACTGCGCGAGCGCGGCCGTCGCCCAGCACGCCAACCCGTACCTCGAAGAGCCGCTGCGGAGTTGCGAGCAGCACGCGGGGCCGCCGGCGCCGCCGCGCTCGCTGCTGCGCGTCGCGCTCCCCGCGCCGCTTCCGCCGTACGCGCTGGCCTTCTTCGTGCCGTTCGCGCTGCTGCCGTTCCCGCTCGCCGCGGCGGCGTGGCTCGCGGTGCTGATCGCCGCGATGGTCGCCGCGACGTCGCTGTGGGCGCGCGTCACCGGCACGTCGAGCGCGCTGCTGAACGTCGTCTTCGCCGCGATCACCGCGACCGTCACGTGGTACGTCGGCCAGCCGACGCCGCTGGTGTTCGTCGCACTCGCCGGTGCCGCGCTGCTGCTGCGCAACGGCCGCTGGACCGCGGCGAGCGCATGCGCGGCAGCGGCAGCGATCGAGCCGCACTTGGCGCTTCCTGCGCTCGCCGCGATGTTCGTGCTGGCTCCGCGGACGCGGTTGCCGCTGGTCGGCTTCGGGCTCGCGCTTGGAGCGATCAGCGTCGCGGCGGTCGGCGTTCCGACGACCGTGCAGTACGTGCGCGAGGTCATTCCCGCGCACGCGCTCGCCAACGCGTACGAATGGCAGTACAGCCTCACCTCGGTGCTGACGTCGTTCGGCGTCGCCGCGCCGCTCGCGGTTCGCCTCGGCGAGGCGATGTTCGCTGGCATGGTTGCGATCGGGATCGTCGTCGCGCACCGGCTCGCGCGCGTGTGCGGCGACCGGGCGCCGATCGTCCTGATCCCGCCCGCGTTTGCCGTCTTCGGCGGGGTGCACGTCCACTTCCAGCAGCTCGCGATCGCGTTTCCGGCGATCCTCTACGTCTGCGCGCGGTTCCCGCAGGTGCGCTCGCTGGCCGCGAGCGGCCTCGCCGTCGCGATGATCCCGTGGAACGTGCTCTGCTCGACCGTACTGGCCGGGTTCGCGCCGCTGCTCGTCGGCGCGTTCGGGGCGGCGGCGATCGGTCGCCGCGCCGGGCTCGTGCTCGCCGCACTTTCCGCGGTCTTCTCGCTCTCGCTGCTCGGGTTCGCGCTCGCCGGACTCGGCCCGGCCGACGTCACCTTCGTCCCGCACGCATTTCCGGCCGACTCGCTCGCCGAGCGCAGCTGGGGCGAGTTCTCGCGCGCGGTGCTCGCGCGCCCGTCGCTGCTGACGCAGTGGCTGCGCATGGTGACGCTGACCGGTCTCGCCTGTGGTCTCGTTGCCGTCGTGCGCGCCGCGTTCATGACGCCGCTTGCGCGTCGCGCGCGGAACGCGTCGCTGCGCGTCGTGCCGGTGGTCGCGTGAGCGCACGCCTGAACCCGGACCGATTGCTGCCGTGGCTGTGCGTCGCCGCGGTCGTCGGCCGGCTGATCGCGGTCGCGATCGCGTTTCCGCCGCAAGACGGCGACCGCATCTGGCAGCGCTGGCTCGGCGAGCGCATCCTGCACGAACACGCGATCCCACGTGCGCTCGGCCCCGAGACGTTCGCCGCCGCCGGCGCGCCGTGGACGCCGCAGGAGTGGCTCTTCTCGACCGCGCTCGCCGCGAGCATCGATCACGGTCTGGCGTGGCTCGTGCCGCTCGCGTGCGCGCTGCTGGTCGGCGTCGCGCTCGTCGCGGTCGTGTTACGCTGCGCGCGGCGCGGGGTCTCCGCGGCGGCGACGTCGGCCGCGGTGCTGCTCTGCGGCCTCGCGACGATCCAATCGTTCGGGACACGCGTGCAGGTCGTCGGCTGGGCGGGCGTTGCGCTGCTGCTGTGGCTGCTCGAACGTGAGGGTCCGCTCGCGTGGGCCGCAATTCCGCTGACGCTGGTATGGGCGAACCTGCACGCGAGCGTGTTCCTCGCACCGCTCGTGGTACTGCTCGTCGCGGTCGCCGCGGCGCTGCGCGACCGTGGGTTCTCGCCGGCGGTGCGCCGCTACGCGATGATCGCCGGCGCATGCGCGTTCGCGACGACGCTGACGCCGCTCGGCCTCGACTTGCCGCGCTATGCCGTCGGGCTCTTGGCGAGCCCCATCCGCCACGCCATCAGCGAGTGGGGCGCGACGAGCCTGAACAGCGTGGCGTTCACGCTCGGCGCGCTCCCGCTCGTCCTCGCACTCGTCGCCTTCGGCGTGCGCGCACCGCTCCGCGACCGGCTCGTCGCGCTCGCGTTCGGCGTGCTGCTCTTCACCGCGGTCCGCAACGTCCCGCTGTTCGCGTTCGCGGTCGCGCCGATCGCGCTCGCGGCGCTGCCGCGCGCCGCCACGCGTCGCGAACAGCCGACGCGCAGCGTGCGCGCTGCCGCGTGGGTCACGGCCGCAGCGGCCACGCTCGTCGCGGTCATCATCCCGATCGCGTCGTGGCGCAGTGCGCCGAGCGCCGCGTCGGCGTTGCCGGTCGGTCCCGTGCGCGAACTGCTCGCGCGCAGCACAGCGCCGCCGCGCGTCTTCTGCGAGGACTTCGCCTGGTGCAGCCTCTTCCTCGAAGAGCGGCGTCCGGCGCGCTTCTTCATGGACGGCCGCTGCGACCCGTATCCGCCGCGCCTATGGCGTGAGTACCTGACCGTGCTGAACGGAAACACCGGCTGGCGGCACGTCCTCGATGCGCACCACGTCGACGCGGTGATCGTGCGACGCGACGGGGCGCTCGACAGTCTTCTCGCCGAGCGCCCCGAGGGATGGTCTTTGATCGCCGCCGACGGCCGCGCGCGCGTCTACGTGCGGCCGTCCTTGCTCGCGCGCGCCGCGCGCTCGTCATGAAGGCCCCGGCCCGTGGCGCGGAGACTTTGCGTTCCAAAGGCCGGTTGAATCGCGACCTGACCATTTTCTAACCGAGCATCCGTCAGTTTGCGACGGTCTCGCGTGCCACGACGGCGAACATGGCGCGTGATGCAGCCCAGGGATGGACGGCAAGTCGCGGCGACGATGCGCGACGTCAACAACCTCGCCTTTCTCCACCGCGAGCGCACGCGGTTCGACGCCGGCGCGAGCGAGCTGCTCGGCGTCGCGCTCGAACCGGCCGGCGGCGCGACGAACTTCGCGGTCGACGTGCGCGAGCTGCCCGAGCTGCGCGCGATCACCGTCGCGCCGAACGGGAGCACGCTGATCGGCGCATTCGTTCCGCTCGCGAAGGTGCAGGAGTCGCTCCCGGCGGTGATTCCGCCCGATGCGTCGCTCGCCAACGCGCGCATGCGCCTCGCGCTGCACGACGCGCGCGTGACCGTCTTCGGCCTCGGCCGCACGCGCATCGCGCCGCTCGACGAGTTGACCCTCGCCGCGCACGAACTGCCGGTCTCCATCGAATTGCCCGCCGGCAACGCGCTGCTCGGCGTCGCGGAACGCCGCATCACGACGAACGACGGCGCGACGCCGCTCAGCCTCGGCGTCACCGTCGGCCTGCGCGTCACGCCGCTCGCGCGCTTCGAGAACGTGCGCTTCTTCATCGACCTCGACGGTGACATGCGCCGCGCGGCCGACGCCGAGGCGAAGCTCGAGAAGCAGCGCTGCGACCGCGACATGTTCGCCGAAGCGGCGCGACTCGCGGCGACCGCGATCCCCGCGAACGACGCGCGTTCGAGCGCCGCTGCGCGCGCCCTCGTTCCGCTCGCGCTCGCGACGCTGCGCGACGCCTTCGAAGCCGCACGCGCAAAGCCGCCGTCGAACGACACCAACGGCGCCGCAGCCGATGCACCGCAACGCACCGCCGTGCGCATGCGTCCGCAGCCCTCACCGAAGAAGAAGCGCGGCTGGTTCAGCTAGTCCCCGTCACCCTGAGCTTGTCGAAGGGCGAGTTAGAGCTGCTCGACGGCGCGGATTTCGGGGACGTCCTCGCGGACGACCGCTTCGATTCCGCCTTTGAGCGTCGCGTGCGAGGCGGGGCAGCCGCCGCAGGCACCGATCATCTGCACGTAGGCGACGTCCGCGTCGACCTTCACCAGCCAGACGTCGCCGCCGTCGCGGCGGATCGCCGGGCGAATCCGGTCGAGGGCCGCTTCGATGCGGCCTTCGACCGTCGCGGTGGTCATGCTACTGCCCGAACTCCTTCATGAGGTCGTGCATGCGGCCGGCCATCGCGCGGGCGTCGTCCCAGTGCCGCTGCCACATATTGCGCCCGAAGATCAGCCCCACGCAGCCGGCTTCCATCGCGAGCCGCGCCTTGTGCACGGTGTCGTCGTCGCTGAGCTTCGAGCCGCCCGAGACGAGCACGAGCGTGCGCCCCGCCGACTTCACGACCTTGCGCAGCCCGTCCAGTTCCGACATCGTCAGCGTGTTGTAGGGTTTGGGCGACGCCGCTGCGGCCTCTTCGGCCTTCGGCACGTTGAGCTTCACGATGTCGGCGCCGATCTCGCACGCGACGCGCGCCGCGTAGTCGACCGCGTAGAGCGAGTCCTGACCGCCCTTCGCCTTGACCGCGGAGCCGCGCGGATACGCCCACACGATCAGCGGCATTCCGTATTTTTCGCAGTCGCGGCGGACGTCGTTGGCTTGGCGAAGGTCGCGGTCTTGCGCCGGCGAGCCGACGTAGACCGTGTAGCCGACGGCGTCGGCGCCGAGCCGCACCGCGTCTTCGACGCTCGACGTGAGCGGGCTGAACGACTCGTCGTCGGGAGGAACGTTCGTCTTCCCGTTGACCTTCAGCACCAGCGGAACGCGGCCGGCGTACTGCTTGTGGTACTTTTCGGCGAGCCCGACGTGGTAGGCGATCCCGGAGAAGTTCCCCTCGACCGCGAGCCGCAGCACCCAGTCCGTGTCGATCGCGTCGGGATTGTCGAAGAAGTCGACCGGGCCGTGCTCCAGCCCCTGGTCGATCGGGAGCATCATCAGCGTCCCGTTGCCCGGGCCGTGCCCGTGCATCAGGTTCCAGAGGTGGGCGCGCTTCCCGGTGGAGAGGTTGAGGTCTTCGAACGTCGGCCGGCGGATCGAAGCAAGCATCCTGTCGGTTCCCCTTGGTGAGTTCGTGGCCCGTCGGCTTCGCCCGCGGCCCATCGCGACCATTGTGCTCCCGTTCCGGAGGCCCGCGCAACGACGTCCCCGTCATCCTGAGCCTGTCGAGGGGGCTAGGGCGAAGACGACCGCTAGTCCGGTGACTGTCGTTGCGTAGAGCGCGACGCCCCAGAACGCGAGCGTCGCCGGGCGGGGGTCGCGCACCGTGAGCCAGACGATGGCCGCCGCGGCGACGACCGAAGGGACGAGCGCGGCGACGAACGGGGGCGGCGCGACGCGGAATGCGGTTGCGAGGGCCGTCACGGCGGCGGTCCAGGCGGCGCCGGCGAGGAACGGCCAGGTGCGCGACGGGCCCCAGCGCACGACGAGCGTGCGCTTTCCGGCGAGGTGGTCGGCGCCGGCGTCGGGCAGCTCGACCGACAGCATCATCGCGAACATCGCCGCGGCGGTCGGAATCGTCGCCGCGAGCATGTGCACGTCGAGCCCGTGTGCGAACGCCGCGTAGCCGACGGCCGGCACGAGGACCGCGACGACGAGTGCCGCGTCCGCCTCGCCGAGCCCGCGCGCCGCGAAGCGCAGCGGCGGCGCCGAGTAGAACCACGCGAACGCGAGGATCGCGACGCCGAGCGCCGCGACGACGGCGTTCCCGGCGAGCGCGAAGCGCGCCGTCGCGACGAGCCCGACCGCGGCGCAGAAGAGCGCGGCGACGAGCGCGACCCGCGCCGGCAGCGCGCCGTCGACGAGGATGCCGCTTCCGCCCGACCACGCGGTCCGCGCGTCGCGCCGCGCGAGCGCGTCGCCGGCCGCGTCGAAGTACTCGTTCGCGTAGTGCACCATCAGGTGAAACGCCGTGACGAGGACCTGCGCCCAGACATAGGTCGCAACGTCGAACGGCATCCCCCCGTGCACCGCCACGGCCGCGCCGAACGCGACCCCCGCGAACCCGCCATAGAGGAAGAGCAGCCGCGACAACCGGACGAACGCCACGAACGCGCGCACCCCACCCGCGTTCTTCACAAGCCCCTGTCATCCTGAGCTTGTCGAAGGGCGAAGGGCGAAGGGGCGAAGGGCGCACGTGACCGCGCGCCGTACGCGTGCGGGTCGTATGGCATACGAAGTCGGGGTGATCGGCGTCGGCGCGATGGGCGAGCCGATGGCCGCGGCGTTGCTGCGGGCCGGCTGCACCGTGAGCGTGTGCGCGCACCGCGACCGCGCGCCGGTCGAACGGCTCGTCGCGGCCGGCGCGCACGACGGCGGCGATCCGGCCGGAGTCGCGCGCGCGAGCGCGTTCGTCATCACGGTCGTCCCCGACGCGCCGCAGGTCGAAGAGGCACTGTTCGGCGAGCACGGTGCCGCGCACGGCGCGAAACCGGGCACGCTCTTCATCGACATGTCGACGATCTCGCCGGTCGCGACGCGCGGCTTCGACGAGCGCCTGCGCGCCGGAGGCTTCCGGTTCGTCGATGCGCCGGTTTCCGGCGGGCCGGCGCGCGCGAAGAGCGGGACGCTCACGATCATCGTCGGCGCGTCCGACGACGACTTCATCGCCGCGAAACCGGTGCTCGAAGCGATGGGGACGCCGAACCACGTCGGCGGCGTCGGGATGGGCGAAGTCGTCAAGCTCGTCAACCAGGTCATCATCTCGAGCGTGATGCTCGCCAACGCCGAGGCGCTGACGTTCGCCGCGAAGGCCGGCGCCGACGTCGACGCGGTTCTCGCGGTCATTGCGAGCGCGACCGGTTCGAACTACCTGCTGCAGAACTGGATTCCGAACAGCTGGCTCGCCGGCTCGCACGCGCCGGGCTTCGCGCTCGACCTGCTGCGCAAGGACCTCGCCGCGGCGCTCGACTCCGCGCGCACGATGGGCGTCCCGATGCCGGCCAGCGCGCTCGCGTACCAAATGTACACCGCGGCCTCGGGCGAAGGACACGGCCGCGACGACTACACGTCGGTCGCGACGTTCTACGAGCGCGCGGCGGGCGTGCGCGTGCGCAAAAAGACGACCTAGCCGGAGCAGGGCGCATGCTGTTCGGTGCGATCGACGTCGGTACGAACTCGATCCACCTGATCGTGGTCGAGCTGGACGCGGCATTCGACACCTCGCGCGTCGTCTACAAGGCGCGCGAGATGGTGCGCCTGGGCAGCGACGACGCGCTCGAACGCGGACGGCTCGCGCGCAAGGCGATGGAACGCGGCGTCGACGCGATCGCGCGCTTTGCCGACGCCGCGCACGCGCGCGGCGCGGAACGGATGCGCGCCGTCGCCACGTCGGCGGTGCGCGAGACCGAGAACGGCGAGGAGTTCCGCGCCATGGTCGAGGCGCGCACCGGGCTGCGGCTGGAAATTCTCGACGGCAACGAAGAGGCGCGGCTGATCCACCTCGGTGTCGCGAACGGCTTCCCGCTCTACGACCGCGTCGCGTGCATCGTCGACATCGGCGGCGGCTCGACGGAACTGATCGTCGCCGACGGCGAACGGCCGTACCTGGTCGACTCGGTGAAGCTCGGCAGCCTGCGGCTGTACGACGCGTTTCTGCGCGGCAAGGCCGATCAGCTGCGCGCGGCGCGGCGCCTCGATGCGTACGTGACCGAGGTGCTCGGCCCGCTCGCCGAGCGCGTGCGGCACTACCGGCTCGACCTCACGATCGGAACCTCCGGGACGATCATGGGGCTCGCCGCGCTCGACGCCGCGCAGCGCGGGCTGACGCTCAAGCGCGTGCACGGCTACACGCTCGCGCGCGCGCGGCTCGAGTCGCTGCAGCGCCAGATGCTGCTGCTGAGCGAGGCCGAGCGGCGCCGGATGCCGGGGATGAACCCGCGCCGCGCCGACATCATCGTCGCCGGCAACGCAGTGCTGATCGGCGCGCTCGGGCTGCTGGGGCGCGACGAGATCGTCGTCTGCGAGCGCGCGCTGCGCGACGGGGTCGTCGTCGATCTGGCCCACCGGGACCGCGCCCTCGCGCAGCGGCTCGGCGACGCGCGCGCGCGCCGGGTCGAGGCGGTCGAGGCGGTCGCGCGCCGCTACGAACACCTGGGCGGCCACCAGCGGCACGTCGCGCGGCTGGCCCTCGTGCTGTTCGAGCGCCTCGCGCCCCTGCACGGGCTCGCCCCGACCGACCGCGATCTCCTCTGGGCCGCGGCGATGCTCCACGGGATCGGTCGTTTCGTCGCGGAGAGCGGGCACCACAAGCACGCCGCGTACCTGATCCGCAACACGCCGTTCGAGGGCTGGAGCGACGACGAACGCGACCTGATCGCGCTGATCTGCCGCTACTACCGCCGGGCGATGCCGAAGCCGTCGCACGCGGACTACGCGGCCCTGAGCCCGGGCGACCGGCGCCGGGTCGACGTGCTCGCCTCGCTCCTGCGCATCGCCGACGGGCTCGACGTCCGCCACCTCGGGGTCGTGACGGACGTCGCGGCCGTCCCCGAGGACGGCCTGGTCGTCGTGACCGCGCAGGCCGACGGTGACGCCTCGGGCGAACTCGACGCGGCGATGCTCAAAGCGGACCTCTTCGAGCGCACCTTCGGCGTTCGGGTCGCCCTGCGGCACGTGCTGGACAGGCTGGACGGAGTACACGCGTCATGACGACCGCCGCGGTCGCGACGAAGAAGAAGATCCTCCTCGTCGACGACGAGGCCGCGATCGTTCACTCGCTGCGCTACAATCTCGAAAAGAACGGCTACGCCGTCACGACGGCTGGCGACGGCCGCACCGCGGTGACGCTGGCGCAGACCGAGCACCCGGACCTGGTCGTGCTCGACATCATGCTGCCGCTGCTCGACGGGATCGAGGCCTGCAAGGAGATTCGCAAGACCTCCAGCGTCCCGATCATCATGCTGACCGCGAAGGACCAGGAGTTCGACAAGGTCCTTGCGCTGGAGCTCGGCGCCGACGACTACGTCACCAAGCCGTTCTCGCTGGGCGAGATCATGGCGCGCATCAAGGCGCGGCTGCGCCGTGTCGAGGTCGACGCCGAGGAGCGCGACGAGTCGATCACCGCCGGCGAGATCACGATCGACCCGGCACGCCAGCGCCTCGTCGTGCGCGGCCGCGACGTGCAGCTCGCGCCCAAGGAGTTCCGGCTGCTCCACGTGCTGATGGAGAACCGCGGCCGGATCGTCACCCGCCAGATGCTGCTCGAAAAGGTGTGGGGCTACGACTTCGAGGGCGAGCACCAGACGATCAGCGTGCACATTCGCTGGCTGCGCGAGAAGATCGAAGTCGACCCGAACAACCCGCGGCACATCATCACGGTGCGCAGCCGCGGCTACATGTTCCGTGAGTAGCGGGGCCGCCTCCGACGGCTGACCTCGTCTCGGCCTCGCTCGGCGTCCTCGCCGGGGTCGTGCTCACCTACACCGCGCTGCGCGCCGCGGACCGCGACAGCGCGGCGATGCACGCAGCGGCGCCCGAACCGGTCGAGCGAGATCAGGACCGCGCGGCGCGGCTCGTCGAAGGGCTTCCGTTCGCCGCGTTCACGCTCGGGCCCGACGGTCGCGTGCGCGTCTTCAACACGGCGGCGGCGGCGCTGTTCGGCGTCGACCGTGCGCGCGCGGTCGGCCGCGCGATCATCGAGGTGATCCCGTCGGTCGACCTCGAGCGGATGCTGCAGGCCGCGCTCGCCGGCGAGACGCGCACGCGCGACATCGTGCTGGGCGCGGTCGCGCGCCAGCGCTACTTCGGCGTGACCGCGCAGCCGTACGAGAGCGGCGCGATGGCGATCGCCAGCGATCGCACCGCGCTGCTCGCGGCCGAGCGGATGCGCAGCGAGTTCATCGGCAACGTCTCGCACGAGCTGCGCACGCCGCTCTCGGCGATGAAGCTGATGCTCGAGACGGTGCTGATCTCCGAGGACGATGCCGAGGCGCGCGCGCTCTTCCTGCCGCAAATTCAGGGCGAAGTCGAGCGGATGATCCGGCTCGTCGAAGATTTGCTCGACCTCGCGCGCTCGGAGTCGGGGACCCTGCAGCTGCGCGTCGAGCGGTTCGATCTCGGCGACATGGCGGCGTCGACGGTCAACACCTTCGCGCACCGCGCCGACGGCCTCGGGGTCGAGCTGGAGCTGGACGCGCCGGCCGCCGTTCCGGTCGACGCCGACCGCGGCGCGCTGACCCAAGTGCTGGTGAACCTGGTCGACAATGCGCTGCGCCACACGCCGGCCGGCGGGAACGTCGCCGTCGAGGTCGGCCGCGAGGGCGCCGACGCGGTGCTGCGCGTGCGCGACACGGGGGCCGGGATTCCGTACGCCGACCTGCCGCGCGTCTTCGAGCGCTTCTACGTCGTCGACCGCTCGCGCTCGCGCGAGCACGGCGGAACCGGGCTCGGCCTCGCGATCGCCAAGCACTTGGTCGAGTCCCACGGGGGCTCGCTGGTCGCAGAGTCGGTCTACGGGACCGGCTCGACCTTCACGATGCGGGTCCCTGCGCCGGCGGGACTCAGCGTCTCCCCTGATATTAAGGAACGTTAAGGTAAATTTAAAGTGCCGTTACGCTTCGCTTGCGACGATGCACCACGGCCGGCCGTTCCCGTACTCGGCTACCACGTCATGCGTTTTTGTTGGAGGATTTTCATAGTGAAGAAGAACGCTGCGCTCGCGGCTCTTCTCCTCGGGCTCTCGGTCGTCGCCAGCTCGACGCCGGTCTTCGCGGACACGAACATCACCATCGCCGGCTCGACCGCGCTCCTGCCGCTGGTGAAGGACGCTGCCGCCGCCTATCAGCAGGCTCACGGCGACGTCAAGATCAGCGTCTCCGGCGGCGGTTCGGGCACGGGGATCAACCAGGTCGCGGCCAAGGCGATCGACATCGGCGACTCCGATATCCAAGCGCCGACCCATCCCGAGCTGAAGGACAACCGCGTCGCCGTCATCGGCTTCGCGATCGTCACGCACCCGGCCACCGGTGTGAAGAGCCTCACCAAGAAGCAGCTCCAGGACATCTTCTCGGCCAAGGTCACGAACTGGAAAGAGGTCGGCGGTGCCGATCAGAAGATCGTCGTGATCAACCGCCCGCGCAGCTCGGGCACGCGCGCCGTCTTCACGAAGACGGTCATGGGCAGCGTCGCGATCAGCGAGAGCGGGCTCACCGAGGACGCGACCGGAACGGTCGTCAGTGTCGTCAAGCAGACGCCCGGCGCCATCTCGTACGCTGCGCTGAGCGGCACGCGAGGCGGCGGCCTGAATGAGCTCTCGGTCGACGGCGTCGCGCCGACCGACGACAACATCATCACCGGTAAGTACCCCGTTTGGTCGTACGAGCACATGTTCACGAACGGCCCGGCGACCGGCGAGATCTCGCGCTTCATCGCCTTCGTACAGAGCAACTCGGACCTCGTGCGCAAGGATGGCTTCATCCTGATCCGCGACATGAAGGTCAACGAGACCGACCGCTAACACCTGCGCGTGAAGGCATCGGAGGGGCGGCTGCCGCAGTCGCCCTTCCGCTCTTTCCTCCGGAGCACCGTCGACGAGTGATCGCCGTACAAGCCCGCCGTTCGCACCGCGCCGAGCGCATCGCCGTCTTCGGCCTGCGCGTCGCCGCCGGATTCGTGATCCTGGCAATGCTCGCGTTGCTGGGGTACCTGGCGTTCGAGGGGACGAAGACGTTCTACGTCGACAAGTTCCCGCTCTGGCAGTTTCTGTTTTCGCCCGACTTCGCGATCGACAGCGGCAAGCCGGGCGCCGCGGTCTTCATCGCCGGCACGCTGGCGGTCACGCTCTGCGCAATCCTGATCGGCGGCCCGTTCGGAATCGCGGTCGGCGTCTTCCTCGCCGAGATCGCGCCGCTGCGCATGACGCAGATTCTCAAGCCCGCGATCGAGGTCATGGTCGGGATCCCGTCGGTCGTCTACGGCTGGCTCGGGCTCACCCTGCTGGTCCCGATCATTCGCACGCACACCAGCTCGCCGAGCGGTTTTGGTCTGGCGGCGGCGGGGATCGTCCTCGCCATCATGATTTTGCCGACCGTCATCACGCTGAGCGAGGACGCGTTCCGCTCGCTGCCTGGGGCGCTGAAGGAGGGCTCGCTCGCCCTCGGTGCGACGCGCTGGCAGACGATCACGCGCGTGCTCTTGCCGAGCGCCTCGAGCGGTCTTGCGGTCGCTCTGATCCTCGGCATCGCGCGCGCGATCGGCGAGACGCTGGCGATTCAAATGGTAATCGGCAACTCGGCGCAGTTCGCGAATGGGCTGTTCGCGCCGACCGCCGCGCTGACGACCGAGATCGTCACCGACATGCCGGGCGCCACCGAAGGCTCGCTGCTCGAACACGTGCTGTTCTCGATGGCGTTCCTCTTGCTGCTGATCGCGATGGTACTGATCGTGCTGGTGCGGTTCGCGCTGCGGAAGAGAAGCTGACGTGGAGATGACCGCAGTCCCGCCGCGGGGCAAGGTGAAGGCGACCGGCAGCGTCCGCGCCCGCAAGGTCACCGACAACGTGGCGACCGTGGTGCTGTGGGCGATGGCGTGCAGCATCATCGTGATGCTCGCGGCGTTCATCGTCTACATGATCTACCTGGGCGGGTCGGCGCTCTCGCTCTCGTTCCTGTTCGGCGTGCCGAAGGAGACGACGGCCGGCGGCGGGATCGGGCCCGAGATCTACAACTCGTTCTACATCCTGCTGATGACGCTGGCGTTCACGGTCCCGATCGCGGTCGCCGCGGGCGTGTACCTCCAGGAGTACGCGCGCCCGGGCACCTTCCGCAACGTCGTGCAGTTCAGCGCCGAGTCGCTCGCGACCGTTCCGTCGGTCGTGATGGGGCTGTTCGGCCTGCTCGTGTTCGTCTATCTGTTCAAGTGGAAGTTCACCGCGCTCGGCGGCGCGTTGACATTGACGCTGCTGAATTTGCCGGCGCTGATGCGCGTGACGCAGGAAGCATTGTCCAGTGTTCCCGACACGCTGCGCGAAGCGTCGATGGGGCTGGGCGGGACGAAGTGGCAGACGATCACGCGCGTCGTCCTGCCGAGCGCGATCGGCCGCATGACGACCGGCGTCGTCCTGATCGCGGGGCGCATCTTCGGCGAAACCGCCGCGCTGATCTTCACCGCCGGGCTCAGCGTGCCGTTCAACAACCCCTACGATTTGAATCCGATGCGCCCGGCCGAGACGCTGGCGGTGCACCTCTGGTACACCCACTCCGAGTCGATCGTCCCCGACGTCGACCGCATCGGCAACGGGTCGGCGCTGGTTCTGCTGCTCATGGTCCTGCTCTTCAACGTGTCCGCTCGCGTGCTGGGTCGCCAGCTGACCAAACGCTTCACCGGGAGATATTCGTGATCGAGACGCCGCAGTCGTCGGGCGCCACGACCGCCGACAAGATCGTCGCGAAAGACGTCGACATCTTCTACGGGTCGTTCCACGCGATCAAGAAGGCGACGCTCTCGATGAAGAGCGAGCACGTGACGGCGCTGATCGGCCCGTCGGGCTGCGGCAAGTCGACGTTCCTGCGCGCGCTCGACCGCATGCACGACCTCACGCCCGGCGCGCGCGTCGAAGGGACGATCCTGCTCGACGGCGAGGACATCTACGGCGCCGATGCCGACCCGGTCGTCATCCGACACCGCATCGGGATGGTCTTCCAGCGCCCGAACCCGTTCCCCAAGACGATCTACGAGAACGTCGTCTACGGCCCGCGCATCCACGGCGAGCACAGCAAGGCGAAGCTCGACGAGATCGCGGAACGCGCGCTGCGCCAAGCCGCGCTCTGGGACGAAGTCAAGGACCGCATGCAGCGCTCCGCGCTCGACCTCTCGGGCGGCCAGCAGCAGCGCCTGTGCATTGCGCGCGCCGTCGCGCTCGACCCCGAAGTGATCCTGATGGACGAGCCGGCCTCCGCGCTCGACCCGATCGCCACCTCGAAGATCGAAGACCTGATCGGCCAGCTGACGGAACAGTTCACCGTCGTCATCGTCACGCACTCGATGCAGCAAGCCGCCCGCATCTCCGACTTCACCGCCTTCTTCCACCTCGGCGAAATCGTCGAAGTCGGCCCCACCAACCAAATCTTCACCCACCCCAAAGAAAAACGAACCGAAGACTACATCACGGGCCGGTTCGGCTAACGATCATCGTCCACCGCCGGCGCCCCAATGCTGTCGCCGGTATCGCAATCGGCGCACTTGCATTGTTGCTTTCCACGGCGCATGTTTCCGCAAGCCAAAGTGATGCCGGACTCGTCGACGAGATTTCTAGGGCCGTCCGTACAAAAGCTCGGACGCATCGGTAGCGGGATGGATGTCGGTTCGATGATCGCACCGTTGCTCTTCGACCCCAATGACCTTGTCCGAAATGATGCGGCAGAGGCAATGGGTGCTCTTGTGTATCTCCCGGCTCGCGAGCGTCTTCTCGAACTGTTCGACCACGATCAGAGCGCAATCGTTCGT
>JAFAMK010000199.1 GCA_019233415.1 Vulcanimicrobiota bacterium | reverse complement strand
TGAAGCGCGCGCTCGCCGCGACCTGATCCCGTGCATCCCGAAGCGCAGCGGCTGATCGCCGCGCACCGCCTGCAGCCGCATCCCGAGGGCGGCTGGTACCGCGAAACCTACCGCAGCCATGCGCGCGTCACGACCGATCTGGGCACCGTGCGCAGCGCGACGACGGCGATCTACTTCGTGCTCACCAGCGAGATGTTTTCGGCGTTCCACCGGCTCGCGTCCGACGAGACGTGGCACTTCTACGCCGGCGATCCGGTGACGCTCGAACTGATCGCCGCAAGCGGCGCGCACGACACGCGCGCGCTCAGCGCGGAAGGCGCGCGCCAGACGACGATCGCCGCCGGCGCGCACTTCGACGCGCTCGATGCTGACCGCGGCGTACCCGCACCTCGGCCCGCTGATCGCGCGTTATACGCGCTAGCTCGCCGTGCGCACCTCGTTGACGAGCTTCGCGATCTGGCCGTTGACGGCGGCGCACGGAACGAAGAACGGCTTGTCGAGGCAGGTGATCGTCAGGCGCTGCGCCGCGCCGTCGTAGTTCCAGGAAATCGTGAAGCCCTTCTCGCTCGCTTCACCCGAATCGGCCGCGAGCGCGATGCCGAGCTGGCGGCGCACCTCGTCCTTCATCGTCGCCCAGCCTTGCGGCGAGACACTGTCGAACGTTTGTGGATCGCAAGCCATCGTGATTTACTCCGTCGCCGGCGCGTTCGCAGCGTTGCCGGTGTCGGGCCCGATCCACACCGTCTGAATGTTGACGAACTCGCGAATGCCGAACGACGACAGCTCGCGGCCGTGTCCGCTCTGTTTGATGCCGCCGAACGGCAGGCGCGGGTCGGACGCCGTCATTCCGTTGATGAAGCAATTTCCCGAGCGCAGTCGCGCCGCGAGCTGCTCGGCGCGCGCGACGTCGCGCGTCCAGAGATTGCCGCCCAGGCCATAGCGCGAGTCGTTCGCGAGCGCGACCGCGTGGTCCGCGTCGCGCGCGCGCAGCATCGCCGCCGCCGGGCCGAACGTCTCTTCGGCGGCCATGCGCATCCCGGGCTGCACGTCGCCGACGACCGTCGCCGCGTAGAACGCGCCGGGGCCGTCGAGCGGCGCGCCGCCGAGCAGCAGTTTCGCGCCGGCGGCGACCGTGTCGCGCACCTGCTCGGCGAGCGCGTCGCGCAGGTCGGCGCGCGCGAGCGGCCCGAGCGTCGTCTCGCGCGCCAGCGGATCGCCGGGGCGCAGCGCGCGCGCCTTTTCGACGAACAACGTCACATAGCGTTCGTACACCGGCTCTTCGACGATGAAACGCTTCGCCGCGATGCAGCTCTGCCCGGTGTTCTGGAAGCGCGAACGCACGCCGATCTCCGCGGCTTTGTCGAGGTCGGCGTCGGCGAGGACGATGAAGTAGTCGGAACCGCCGAGTTCGAGCACCGTCTTCTTGATCGCGCGTCCGGCGAGCGCGCCGACCGACGAGCCCGCCGACTCGCTCCCGGTCAGGGTGACGGCGGCGACGCGCTCGTCGAGGACGATCGGTTCCATGTCCTTGCCGCCGACGACGAGCGCCGCGAACGCGCCGTCGGGGAAACCACTGGCGCGGAAGACCTCCTCGATCGCGAGCGCACAGCCGGTCACGTTCGAGGCGTGCTTGAGGACGACGACGTTGCCGGCCATGAACGCGGGCGCCGCGGCGCGGAAGACCTGCCAGTATGGGAAGTTCCACGGCATGACCGCGAGCAGCACGCCGAGCGGGCGGAACGCGACGTAGCTGCGCGTCGCGCTCGACGGGTGCTCCTCGGGGATCAGGAAGCGCTCGCCGTTCGCCGCGAACCACTCGCAGCTCACCGCGCACTTCTCCACCTCGGCCTCCGCCTCGGCGAGCGGTTTCCCCATCTCGCGCGTCGCCAGCTCGGCGAGCGCGGATTTGCGCTCGCGCAGCGTGCGCGCCGCCGCGCGCATTCGCTCGGCGCGCTCCGCGAACGGCGTCTCGGCCCAGCGCGCCGCCGCCGCGACCGCGGCGTCGAGCCGTGCGCCGACCGCGGCGCGGTCGTGGGTCTCGTACGTGCGCAGAACGTCGCCCGTGGCGGGATTGCGCGTCTCGATCGACGCGCCGCGCGCAGCCGTGGTCGTCATGCGGTTCGTTTCCCCACCCGCGCCGCGCCTCATGCGGAAAACTTTTGGCCGGCCGACGGAGTTTCGAGCGTCGTGACCTCGCAAGGACTCTCCGTACCGGCGTTCGCGGAGGAACAGGAAGACCAGGTCAGCGCGGTTCGGCGCGGCGGTGACCCGGCCGCGATCATCGCCGCGGCGACGGCGGCGGAAGCGGCGATCCGCGCGCGGGTCGCGCAGGAGCCGCGCCCGTCGCCGGACGACGAGCGCGCCGCCCTCATCCGGGTCAAGCGCATGCTCTACAACGCGGCCGCGGACTGCTGGCCGGGTTGGGCGCCCCCCGACGGGCCGCACGCGTCGGCCGCAGACCTCGAAGCCGCGCTCGGCCTCGCCCGGTCGTCGGCGGACTTGGTCGACACGCTCGCGCTCGGCGCGATGCAGGAGGGGACGGCGCGCTGGCTCATCGGCGCGTTCGAACTCGCGCTCGGGCGCTTCGACGACGCGCTCGCGTCGTTCGCCGCAGCCGAGCAGCACTATCACGCGGCGCCGGCGCGCGGCCTCGCGCTGCTCACGCAAGGCTATGCCGCGCTGACGTACGAGGTCGCGCGCCGCGAACGTCCGGCGAACGTGCCGGACTTCGACGCCGTTCTCACCGCGCTCGTCGCGGGCGGCTTCCCCGACGGCGACTTCTTCTGCGATCAGCTTCGCACCGCGCGAAGCGTCTTTCTCTAGGCGACCGCCACGGCGCGCGGCGCCCGAAGCGCCGACGTGTGCTCCTTGTGGCACGCGGGGCAGAGCGTCTCCAAATTGTCGAGGTGGTGCGCGCAGGAGAGTTCGCCGTGCTTCCCCTCGCACGGGACGATGTGGTTGACTTCGAGACGGCCCGTGCGCTTCGCAGCGCGCCAGGCGCGCATCGCGGCGAGGTATGCCGCGCGTGTGCGGTGCGCGGACTGCGCGGGGCGTTTTGGCGCGCGCGTTCCACAGCGGCGGCAGCGGTAGCGGTCGCGGCGTTTCGCGGTGCTGCGCGCGACCGACCACCAGTGGTTCGCCCAGAACGCGTCGCCGCAGCGGTCGCTGCACCACGTGCGACGCCGCGGTGGGAGCGGTTCGGCGCACCAGCGGCATGCGCCGTCGGCGGCGGGCGGGGCGAGCGCGCACGCCGCGAGCAGCGCGTCGCGCTTCACGTCCGCGAACGGCGGGCGCACAGCTCCAGTCGCGTGCCGAGGGGGTCGGTGAAGAACAGCGCCGGGTACCCGTCGTCGTCGTTGTGCTCGATCTCGCGCGCGCCGATCTGCGGCAGCACGGTCGCCCACTCCGTCAGCGTCTCCGCGACGACGGCGAACGCGATCCGTCCGGCGGCGGGCTGCACTTCCACCTCTTCGATCACGCCGAAGAAGTGCGCCGGCCGGCCGCTGACGTTCTCCTCGTAATACTCGACCGCGTTGTAGTTGTCGGGCGTGCCGTCTTCCCACGACGCACCACCGCGCGCGACGCGCGCGTGGCGCTTCTCCGTCAGGCCGAGCCGTTCGAAGAACGCGTCGTAGAAGTGTTCGACGACCCCGAGCGCCGGAACGCGCAGGTCGACGTGATCGATCCAAGCACCCATCGTCCGCCTCGCCTCAGCGCAGCGCCGGCTGCGCGGCGTCGTCCGCGAGCAGCGCCGGCGACGCGGCGCCGGCGAGAAAGACGCCGAGTTGCGCGACCGAGAACTGCATTCCGGTCCAGAAGCGGCCGAACTCGCCGAACCGCGCCGACGCTTCGTCGAAGCGCATCGCGTAGACGAGCTTCTTGAAGACGAGCGGATCGTCGGCGTACAAGTCGACGCCCCACTCCCAGTCGTCGAATCCGATCGAACCCGAGATCACCTGCGTGACGTGGCCGTGGAACGAGCGGCCGATCTTGCCGTGCTCGAGCATCATCTTCGCACGTTCGTCGTACGGCGTCGCGTACCAGTTGTCGGCGCCGTCGCGCTTCTTGTTCATCGGGTAGAAGCAGGCGTAGCGCCGCTGCGGGATGCGCGCGAACAGGCGCGCCGCGTTGCGCGGTTCGTGCGCCTGTTCGTCGAGCATCGCGTCGAACGCCGCATTCCACGCTTCCGAATGCGGCTTGAGCCCGCGGTCGCGCAGCTCCGCATGGATCTTCGCCGTGAACTCGTAGAGGCCGAGTTCGAGGATCGACACGTAGGATTCGAGCGGTTCGAGATAGTCGCGCAGCGCGAGCTTGTCGACGCGCGCCTGCATCTCGCCGAGTGCGTCGAACGAACGCGCGTAGTGCGTCAGCATCAGGTCACCCTTGTGACCCAGCAACTGCGCGAGTCCGAGGTCCGTGTCGGGATCGCGCGCGAGCCCGGCGAACAGATCGACCGCCTCGCGCTCGATCGCGCGCTGCTGCTCCGCCCCGAGCGCGTCCCAGCCGCGCCGGTTCAGCCGGAACATGCGGTGCAGGATCGCCCAGCCGTCGAGCGACTCGGGGACGTTGGGGTTGCGCATCAGCTCCCTCTCACCTCGGCGACGAGCGCGGCAGGGCGCTCGCGGTACTTTGCCCACAACTGCGGCATGTGCGCGATGTCGTCGACGATGCGCGCGTACGCCGCGTTGACCGGCGCGGGAATCCCCGCCTCGCGCGCCGCACGCGCGACCGCGCCGTTGAGCACGTCGACCTCGGTGCGGTGCTTCGCGCCGCGCAGGTCGAGCAGCAGCGAGGGCGGCTTCGTCCCGCGCCCCGACGCGATCCGCGACGCGAGGACGGTTCGCCCGACCGCACTCGGCAGCGACGCGACGGCCTGCAGCGCTCGCACCGGGTACCGCGGCAGGTCGATCGCGCGAATGCCGAGCGCCTTCATCGTCGCGCGCACTTCGCGGATCGCATGAATTTCGAGCCGGAACACGGCGTCGTC
>JAFAMK010000365.1 GCA_019233415.1 Vulcanimicrobiota bacterium | reverse complement strand
CCTCGTGCGTTCTCGCTAGCGTTCTAGCTAGGTCTTCGGACAGTTCGCCGCCGGCGCGCAGGCCGAGGCGATCTTCAGCTTCCAGTTCGTCAGCGGCGTTTGCTCCAGCTGATCGTTGGCGAGCAGCGCTTTCAGCCGCGCTGCGGCGACGCCGCCGCGCGTGCGCTGCGTGAGGAAGTCGGGTTCCCACGACTGATCCCACAGCGTCACTTCGACGTGCAGCTGCGACGGATCGAGCGCGGTATGCAGCGGGACGCGATAGGCGACCACCGCACGACCCTTGCCGTTGTGGTAGTTCGGGTCGGTATCAACGTTAACACCGTGCGGTTCCGTCGCCTTGATCCAGTTCGGCGGGAGCGGGATTCCCGGCGGGCCTTGCTCCGACCAGCCCTGCGGTAACAGGCGATTTTCCTTGACCTCATGGTCGCGCCGGATGAAGCTGAAGGTGAACTTGTTGTCGGCGTCCTTCTCCAGCTCTTCGAAGATCTGGACTTGGTCGCCGCTCGTGATCGGGTGCGCCTCGTCGCGATGCACCTGGTAGACCTGCGTCCCACCGGGGCCAGCGGGCGCAAAGTGCTCGGTCGCCAGCACGTTCGTCGTCGTGCCGTTGACGATCTCGCCCTTCTCGTTCGTCGTCCCCGAGGCGAAGATGACGTTGCCGGCGTTGTCGACGACCTTCAGCTCGAGCCACGCGCGCCGAAAGCCGACGCCGCTCGGGAAGCGGTGGCCGGTCTCGTTCAGCACGCCGACGGTTGCGTCGAGCTCGCCGTTCGGGAACGACGCCGTCACGTCGACCTTCGCGGTCGCGTGCTGCGCGGAGTGCACGACGTTTCCGATCGCGTCGGGCAGGTCGTAGTTCGAGTTCGTCATGTAGTCGAGCAGCCGCACGCCGAGCGCGTTCGAGTTCTGCTGGAACGTGCGCAGCAGGAACGCGTTGAGGCCGAGGAACTCGTGGCGGCGGAAGCCGTGCTGCCGGTACTGCACGGTGATCTGATCGATCGGCGCGCGCTCCTCGGCTTGCGGGTAGTACTGGTCCTGCACGGTCGCGATTTGCGTCTGGATCGGGTTCACGTGCACGCCGAGCCGGTCGTTGTCGACGCTTGGCGGCATGTGGCAGTCCTGGCACGACTTCGCGCCGGGCAGCGGCTTGTACTCGGTTTGGTAGCGGCTGTTGACCCATTCGACGTACGTGTTCTGCTCGACCGAGTGCGGCATCTCGGGGATGATCGGGTGAATCTTCTTCGGCTCGTCGACGATCGGCAAGTTGATGCTGTGGCAGGTCGTGCACAGGCGCGCCGACTTCGTCAGGTCGGAGAAGACCGGCTTCGTGCCGAGCGACTCGATCATCGGGTGCGTGACGATGACGTCGTCTTTGAACGGACCGTGCAGCTTCTCCGGCTCCCCGACGGTGAAGAGGCCGGTGCTGTTGTTCTTCAGCACGTAGGCGAGCGAGTCGGCCTGTTCTTTCGTCTGCACGATGTGGTGGCAGACGGTGCAGCTGATCCCGTCGCGCGCGAGCCCGCCGAGGTGGAACTGGCGCGTGGTCGGTCGGTCGTTGAAAATCCACTGCAGGTTGAAGTGCGCGTCGGGATTGCGCAGCTCGATGTCGTTCGTGCGCTTGCCCATGACGCCGTGGCAGCGCAGGCACGTGTCGACGACTTGCTGCTCGAGGGTGTTGCGCGTCTGGCGCGGTTTGTCGCCGAGGATTCGGTCGTCGGGGATCGACTGGATGTAGGCCAACTCGCTTTCGATCTGCGAGTAGAACACCGGGTCGCGGCCGGCGAGGCCCATCGGCGACCAGCGCCACTCGCCGTACTCGGAGACGTTCACGCCGTTCGCGCCCGGCAGCGGTGAGGGCGGCGGCGTGTAGTTCGGCGGCGGCGTCAGCCACATCACCGGCCCGAACGCCGAGGGGACCGAAGCGCCGCTGTGGCAGCTCAGGCACTGGCTCGACGTGATGAACTCCGGCGGCGGCTGCGGCGAGGGGTTCGACAGGTTACCGTCGAGCGGCTCGGGCGGGAACGTCTGGATCGCAATTCCCGCGAGCTTGTGCGCGACGGCCATCTGCTCGAGGCGGTTCTTCTCGTGCTCCGGATCCTTGTCGGGCGCCGGCGCGGTCTGCGTGACCACTGCCTTGACGACCGCGCCAGGCTGCGGCGTGCGCCAGGAGCTGTCGACGCGGAAGACGAGCGGCTCGCCCGGGAAACCCTTGATGTTGTTGAGCGCGGCGAAGGTCGTGAGTTTTTCCGCCGACGCGTGGCAGCGCAGGCAGTACAGCCCGAAGCCCGCGTTCGGGTACTGCGTATCCGGCGGGTTTTTCAAATTCATCCCGACGTAGACTTCCGACCAGAACCAGCCGTCGCGCGAGGCCGACTTGCGGCGGATCATCACGGTCCAGTCGTCCGGCTTCAGCTGATCGTCGCGGAGGCCCACGTAGCGCGCCGCCGGCGTCGGACTGTACTGCTCTTTGATCATGACGGCGCCGTCGGCCGGTTCGCCCTTGCGACCGTTGCGCAGCCAGTCCATGATCTCGGGCGAGTAGTAGATGCGCACCGCCGGGTGCGTTCCGTAGTAGAAGCCGTGGATGTACGGGCCCGTGTCACGGACGTACTTGTCGACGCACCATCCGAGAGTCCGGTAGTGGAAGGTCGCCAGGTAGTCGAGCATCGTCTTCTCGATCGCGATCGGGTCACCAGGCGGGACGATCGCGGGGAGCGTCAGCGCCGGCGGCGGCTTCGAGGCCTTACCGTCCGGGCACGGATCGTGCGACGGGAGCGCGATCGGCGGGGTGGCGCCCTGGGCGGTTCCGCGGGCGCCTCCGCCCAGCGTCGCCACCGCCAGGAGCACCGCTGCTCCGAGGCCGGCGGCCAGTACCTTGGTGGAGATACGCACGAAGCACACCCTCCTGAACCGGAACGTCGATTCGAGCCTTCGGTCGCCTGCGACGGAAGGGTGGCCGAGTCCTCGCGCGGAGGCCAGAAAATGCTACGAAACTGCTACTTCGGGAACAGGACGCGCGTGGTGCCGGAGCGCTCCACGTCGTCGACCCGCGCGTACGTCCGCCAAGCAACGTCCATGCTCGGGTTCGTGACCCCGAACCAGAGCCGCTCGTTCTTGAAGTGGTGCCAGAGGTGGTACTTCTTCATCCAGCGGCCGAACGGCGTCTTCGGCACGTACGGGATGTGGGCCACGTAGTGCACCCACTCGTACCACACCAAGCCGAGGACGCTTCCCAGCAGCAGCGCACCGCTCGTGCTCCAGTCGCGCGTGACCGCGAAATAGATCGCCAGCGTCAGCGCGGCGACCGGGAGCGCGAACCACAGCGGCAAGAACAGCAGGTCGAGCCGCGCCGGGTCGACGTGGTGGTCGTAGTGCAGCCGGTGCTGCAGGCGCAGGACGAACGCGTTCTTCTGCGGCGTCGCGTGGAGCAGGAAGCGGTGCGTCGTGTACTCCGAGACGAAGAACACGAGCGCGCCGACCGCGAGCGCAATCAGGCTTGCCGGTGCGAACGCGAGCGTGTGCGTCGCGAACAGCACGACCAGCGCGAGCGCGCCGAGCAGCAGCACCGTGTTGCTGCCGTGCCGCCAGAAGCTCACAAACGTCATCGTTCCTCCTCGGGCCGCCGCCGCGGGAGCGCGTACCACGCCTCGTCGCACGCTTTGCGGTCGGCTTCGTCCAGCTCGATGGTCAGCGCGCCCAGCGAGTCGCGCAGCTGCTCGCCGCGGCTCGCGCCGACGATCGCCGCGGTGACGCCGGGCTGCTCCAGCACCCACTTCAGCGCGACGTGCGTGATCGACTTCCCGCGCGACGAGAGGTCCGCAGCGAGCCGCTCGACGACGTCGATCTGCGCGTCCTGCCAGTAGCGCCGCTGGTAGACCGACGCCGCGCTGCCGAGCGTGAAGCGCGTCCCCTCACGCGGCGCCTCGCCGCGCTTGTACTTGCCGGTCAGCATCCCGCCCGCCAGCGGGTTGAAGACGACCGCGCCGACGCCGAACTCCTGCGCGGCGGGGAGCAGTTCGGCCTCGATCGACCGGAACAGGATGTTGTAGCGCGGCTGCACCGCATCGAAGCGGACCGTGCCGTTGCGCTCGGCGTTCCACAGCGACGACATGATCTGCCAGGCCGCGATGTTGCTGCAGCCCGCGTAGCGGATCTTCCCGGCGCGGCGCAGGTCGTCGAGCGCGGAGAGCGTCTCGTCGATCGGCGTCTCCTCGTCCCAGCGGTGGATGTAGTAGAGGTCGATGAAGTCGGTCTGCAGCCGCCGCAGCGACGCGTCGCATGCGTCGAGCAGGTGGCGGCGCGAGTTGCCGCGGTCGTTCGGGCCGGGGCCAACCGGCATGTGCGCCTTCGTCGCGAGCACGAAACGTTCGCGCTTCCCGCGCAGCCAGTCGCCGACGATCTCTTCGGTCCGCCCGACCGTCGCGAGGTCCCCGCCGACCGGATAGACGTCGGCGGCGTCGAGGAAGTCGACCCCGGCTTCCTGCGCGACGTCCATGATCGCGAATGCCTCGTCACGCGCGGTCTGAAGCCCGAACGTCATCGTCCCCAGGCAAATCTCGGACACCTTGAGGCCGGTACGGCCGAGTCGCACGGTACGCATCGGCGAGCCTTTCACGCTGCGCCGCGCGAGGACCCGCGATTTTCGGGAATGATGGGAGGGATGCGTGGACGCCGTGCACTCCTGATCGCCGCGAGCGCCGCCATCCTGCTGGTCGTCGCCCTCGTCGCCGGACACGACGCCGTCGCGGCGTTTGGGCTGCGCACCGCGGCAGGCGCGTTGGGATACGGCCTTGCCGCGCAGCGCGTCCAGCTGGGACCGTCGTCACTTGCCGTCGTCGGACTGTCGGTGACCAATCGCACGGGCGAACCGGTCCTCAGCGCCGACCGGCTCGACGTCGAATTCTCGGCGCGCGACCTGTTGCCGGGCGGCAAGCGGCGATTCGGTCTGCGCGCGGTCGATCTCGAACGCCCGCGGCTGACGCTGATCCACCACGCCGACGGCACCTACAACGTCGCGATTCCCGCAAACGGACCGCCGGCGCGTCCCGACAACACACCGCTCGACGTGCGCGTGCGCGTGCGCGACGGCGAGGTCGCGCTGCTCGACCGTTTCGTCGTGCCGAACCACGAACGGCGCGAGTCGCTCAACGCAGTCACCGTCGACGCCGTCCTAGCGCCGCGGGATCCCGCGTACTACCGCGTCGACGCGGTCCTCCACGACGGCGCGCGCGCGTACCCGATCCGCGGCCGCGCGCGCTTCGACCACCGCCGCGGCTACGCCGCACAGCGTTGGCACGCGGACGAACTCCCGATCGGCGCGCTGGTGAACCTCGCGATCGCCACGCACGCCGCGCACATCGCCGACGGCCGCCTGCGCAATGTCGACGCGCGCATCTACGGCTTCATGCAACCCGACGGCACCACGGACACCCACGTCGGTGGAACCGCCGACCTCGTCGACGGCAAAATCTTCGCCGCGCAGCTCCGCGTCCCGCTCGGCGACGCGCACGGCACGCTGCACATCTACGACGACGGCCTCAGCACGAACGGCATCGACGCGACGTTGGCGGGCACGCCCATCCACCTGAGCGGCGGCGTCTACAACCTTGCGGCGCCGCATCTGCGGCTTACCGTCGCCGGCGCAGGCCCGCTCGACCGGTTGCGCACGATCGCCGATGCGTCGGCGCGGCGTCCTCTGACGGGCGACCTGCGGTATCGGCTGCTCGTCGACGGCCCCATCACCGCTCCCGTCGTGCGCGCGACGTTCACCGCGCCGCAGGTCGCCTACGGCGCGTATGTGCTGCACGACGCGGCGGGGACGATGGCGTTCTCCGGCGAGCGCTTCGACGTCATCGGCGTCGGCGCCGGATACGGCCCGCTCGCGCTGCGCGGAAGCGGCACGCTGAACCTCGGCACGCAGGTCGACACGGATCTCCTGGTCGCCGTGACCGGCCCCGGCGACGCGCTGCCGTACGCGACGGCGGTGCTTCCACACGCGTCGGTGCGCACGCTGGTGCACCTGACGGGAACCGGCGAAAAGCTGAGCGTGGACGGAACGATCGCTGCCGACACACCCCGTGCAGGCGGCGGACTCGACGGCGTGTTCGATTTCACGCCCGACGGAATCGGCACCATCGGCCCGGTCGCGCTAACGCGCGCCGACGGCGCGTCGCTCTACGCGCGCGCCACGTTCGACCGCCCGAACGGGCTCGTCGACGGCGTCGTCACCGTGCATCGCCTGTCGTTGCTCCGTGGGTCGCGCGACGTGACGCAGTTGGCCGGGCTGAACGCGCTGCCGCTGCCGAACCTCGCGGGAACGATCGACGCCGATCTCGTCGGCGAAGTGCACGGCGCGGCGGTGACCGCAGCGGCCGGCGCGCTCCATGTCCGGCACGCCGGCGCCGCGGGGATTGCGCTCGGCGACGCCGATGCACAGGTCGGTGCGAACGCGGACGGTGTGGCGATCAGCGATCTCAGCGTGCGCGGTCCCCTCGGCGACCTGCACGGCGACGGTTCGTACGCGACCGGGACGCAGCTGTTCGCGCTGCGCGGCCAGGTGCGCAGCAGCTTCGAGCGGCTCGCGCCGCTGCTGCGGGGCGTGCGCGCCAGCGGCGCGATCGACGCAGGGCTACGCGTCGCGGCGAGCAACGGGCGCACCGTCGTGCAGATCGCCGACGCGCGCTTCCGCGGCGCGCGCATCCAAGGCGTTCCGCTGCGCGCGGCCGGCGCGACCGTCGCGCTGCGCGGCAGCGCGATCGACGTCGTCGCGGCACGCGCGGACGTCGCAGGCGGATCGGTCGTCGCGCACGGCAGCTTCGGCAACGGCGGCACGGTGCGCGTGAGCGCCAGCGGAATCGATGCCGCGGCGTTCCGCGGTGCGGGGCTGCCGCTCGGTGCGGGCCGGCTCGCGGGCGTCGCGACGGTCGGCGGAACGCAGCGCGACCCGCGCGCGCAAGCCGGCGTCGCGCTCAGCGACGCGCGACTCGGGAACGCTCCCCTCGCCGGCGTCGTCGCCGGACGCTACGCCGGCGGCCGGCTCGCGCTCGACCGCGCCGACGTCGCCTACGACAGTATGGTCGCGACCGCGAACGGCACGATCGCGAACGTCCTCGCGCATCCACGGCTCGACATCGCCGCACAGGTCCGCGGTGCCGACGTCGGCACGCTCGCGAGCACGGCGGGGATCAAACTGCCGTACCCGGACGCGGCGCTCGACGCCGACGTGCGTGTTCGCGGCGCGGCGGCCGCACCGGCCGTTGCCGGCGATGCACGCATCGCCGCCGGCTCGCTCAACGGCCTCGCCTTCCATGACCTCGACGTCCCCCTCGGCGGCACCGTCACGGCGCTCGCGGTGAACGGCGGTCACGTCACGGTCGGCTCGACGACGCTGCGTTTCGACGGCGCCTTCGCGCGGGGGAGCGCGCGCGGCGCGCTGCGCTCCGACCGCATCGACCTCGCCGACTTCAACGACTACTTCGACAGCGCCGAAACGCTGGCGGGCCAAGGCCGTCTCGCCGCGTCGTTCGCCGTCGGACCGAACACGTTCACGACCGCCGGCAACGTCGCCCTCACCGACACGCGCTACCGCCGGCTCCCCCTCGGCGACGTCGCCGCGCACTGGTCCTCGCACAACCGCACCATCGCCGCGGCAACGACGGTCGGCGGCGTCCACGGACGCCTCGCCGCGGCAGGCACGATGACGCTGCCGGCGCAGGTTCCGCTTGTCCGCGGGATGGCGCTGCGCGCAACCAACCCGCTCGATGGTACCGCGCTCGACGCGCATGCGACGCTCGCCGGGCTCGATCTCACGACGTGGCTCCCCGCCGTCGGCGTCGTCGCGCCGGTGACCGGGCACGTGGACGCCGACGTGCGCGTGCGCGGCGCGTTGCCGCAACCGGCATTCGCCGGCACGGCGTCGCTGCACCAGGCGACGGTGGGGCGCATGCCGATCGACCGCGTCGACCTTGCCGCGCGCGGCGCCGGCGGGCAGTTCCGCATCACGCGCGGGCACCTCGACGCGCCCGGCCTCGTCGCCGATGCGAACGGCAGCTTCGGCCTCGGCACACGCGACCCGCTCGACCTCACGCTGCATGCGCATTCGCCCGACGTCGCCGCGCTCTACACGCGCGCGACCGGCGCAACGCTGGATGCGAGCGGCGCGCTCGACACGACCCTGTCCGTATCGGGAACCCGCACCGCGCCGGTCGTGCACGACGTGCTCGACCTCGACAACCCGCGCTTGCGGCAGATGAACGCGCGCCACACGCACGTCGACGTCGCCTACGACAACCGCCGGCTGACCCTGCGCCAGGCCGTCGTCGACCTGCTTGCCGGACGCGTCGAGGCCAGTGCGGAGGTTCCCGCCACCCTCACGCCGCCGTTCGTCGACACGCACGACGCACCGCTTGCCGCGCACCTCGTCGCGCAGGGTGTCGACCTCGGCCAGTTTGCAACGCTTCTGCCGAAGAACACGAAGCTCGGCGGCATCATCGACGGCGATGTCGCCGTCGCCGGAACGACCGCGAACCCCGCGTTGCGCGGCAACCTTCAGCTCGCGAAGGGTAGCTTCGTCAACCCCGACGTCGCCTCGGAGATTCGCAACGGCACGATGCAGATCGCGTTCGCCGGGCACGAAGCGCGGCTCACGACGCTCCACGCCGACGTCGGCGGCGGCGCGGTCGACGGAAACGGCAGCGTGTACGTCGGCGACCTGCGCAGCGGATTCAACGCCGTCGCCTTCGACCTCACGACGCGCGAGAAGAACGTCGGCCTCGACATCCCGAAGCTGTTCCGCGGCAAGCTCGACGGCACGCTCGCCCTGCGCCGCACCGCCGGTGCGCCGGTCCTCGTCGCCGGTGACCTCGCGTTCGCGCACTCGCGCATCCCGCTGACGGCGTTGCTGCTGGCGAAGGGCGGCCCGTCGAACGCACCGCCGCCGCCGGTCGCCTTCGATCTGCACGTCGCCGCGACGACCGACAACCGCCTCCAAGGCCCCGCGGTCGACGTCGGCGCGACCGGCAACGTCGGCATCACCGGAACGCTCGCGAATCCCGTGCTCGACGGTTCGTTCGCCTCGACCGACGGGACGCTGAGCCTCTACCGCACCTTCGTGCTCCAAAAAGCCAACGTGGCGTTCGACCCGTCGAACGGCATCGTCCCGAACGTCGACGCGACCGCGACGACCCACGTCCCCGATCCGTCGACCGACGTGTTGCTCCACGTCCACGGCCCGGCAACCGGACTCGCGCTGGACTTCGCCTCGGATCCGAGCTACGACCGCGAGCAAATCCTCGGCCTGCTCGTCGGCGCGCAAAACCTCGGCGCCATCCCCGGCGTGGCCCGCACGACCCCGACCACGGCGAGCGGAGGCAACCCGTTGCAGGGTGTTGCCGTCGGCTACATCGACCAGCGCTTCACGCAGCAGCTCTTCGAGCCGTTCTCCAGCTCGCTCGCCACCGCACTCGGCTTCGACACGCTGAGCCTCAACGCGGGTCTGACCGGCGGATTCTCTGCCAGCGCCTCACGCCGCCTCGGCAAGAACCTCGAAACGTCGTTCTCCGAAGCGAACGGCACCGAAGGCCAACGCCAAAGCGTCGGCCTCGCCTACAACGTCAACAACGCCACCGCCATCCAACTCACCCTCTTCGACGCCGGCACCCAACCCCGAACGATCGGCGTCACGTCCCCACTCGCCCCCACCGGCCCAACCAACTTCGAACTCCAATCCCTCGCCCCCACCCCAGGCACCAGCGGCTACGTCTTCACCTACGTCCACCGCTTCCCGTAGCCGAATCCGAGACGACGACTTCCCGCCACATCAGATATGCGGCGAAAATGCAGCTAAGAGTGCCGCCAATGATCGATACCCAAGCGAGGATCGTTACAGAATCAATCACGTTCATTTCTCCGAGACTCGAACTGCTTGGATTGCGCCACTGACGTTGGCTTGGCCGTTCCCGGCGTCCGTGCGGCACAATGCGAAGACCTTGTACCAAGCATACCGCAAGCCGACGAACGGAAGGAATACCTCAATGAACGGGACCGAAGCTTGTGCAATGATCGGATGGCTCC
>JAFAMK010000264.1 GCA_019233415.1 Vulcanimicrobiota bacterium | reverse complement strand
AGTTCGAGGCTCATGCGACCCCTCCGAGCGCGCGGCCCAGCAGCTCGTCGGCGAGCGCCGCGACGATGCGCGGCTCGTCGGCGCGCGCCGCGTTCAACTCGTCGGCA
Organism: Vulcanimicrobiota bacterium; assembly: GCA_019233415.1. GTDB lineage: Bacteria > Vulcanimicrobiota > Vulcanimicrobiia > Vulcanimicrobiales > Vulcanimicrobiaceae > Vulcanimicrobium. Next base: position 2,436 of record JAFAMK010000264.1, on the reverse strand, counting down.
ACCTTCGCGTGGGCGTCGGCGACGATTCCCATCGCGCGCTCCTGCGCGCCGGCGGCGATCACGTCGGCCTCCTTGCCCGCCTCGACGCGCCCGCGCGCGACCGCCTCGTCGGCGTCACGGCGCGCAGCGACGCGGCGCTCGTCGGCCTGGCCGCGGAGCGCCTTGGCGTCCGTCTGGAGCTGCTCGATGTCGTGCTTCAACCCGTCGATGTATGCCCGGCGCCGCGCGATCGCCGCCCCGACGGGCTTGAAGAAGATCACGTTGAGGATCGCCAGGAAGACGACGAAGTTGATGAGCTGGACGACGAGCGTCCCGTCGAGGGAGAGCACGAAGCGACGTTCCTCGGGTTTAGTGGCCGCCGCCGAGGATCTTCGTGACCAGCGGCAGCACGCCGCCGCCGACCGCGAAGAACAGGAAGAACCCGAGCACCAGCCCGATGATCGGGAACGCTTCCAGAATACCGACGCCGAGGAAGAAGAACGTGAAGATGTTGCCGCGCGCTTCGGGCTGGCGCGCGATCGACTCGACGGCCTTCGAGGCGACGATACCGTCGCCGACGGCGGAACCCAGGGCGACGGCCGCGACGATCAGGGCGAACCCGGCGATCAGAACGGCTGCAACGAGGGAGTCAGGAGTCACGATAGACCTTTCTGAGGTTGGCTGCGGACGAGAAGTTAGTGCTCCTCGGCCGTGGCCAAGGACAGATACACGATGGTGAGGAGGGTGAAGACGAACGCCTGGATCGTACCGATCAGGAAGTTGAAGAACTCGATCCCGATCGGCGCGACCGACGAGAGCACCGAGATGTTCACCGGCCCGACCTGCACGTTCGAGACGATGATCGTCGCGACGACGAACAGGAGCAGCTCGCCGGCGAGGATGTTAAACGCCAGGCGCATCGCGAGGACGACGGGGCGCGCGATCTCTTCGATCACGTTGATCGGGAAGAGGAACCAGTACGGCTTGAACAAGTGCGCGTACGCGCCGAAGAACCCGTTCTTGCGGATCGCCAGGAACTGAATTCCGAAGAAGACGCACAGCGCGAACGCGGCTGTCGTGTTCAGGTCGGCCGTCGGCGAGCCGCCGAACGGCAGCCCCAACGCCTTCAGGAACAGGACGCCGAACTCGTTCAGAATCCAAATGAAGAGGAAGATCCCGACGAAGACCGGGACGAAGCGCTCGCCCTTCGGACCGATCGTGCCGACGGCCAGGTCCGAGAGGAACTGGATGATCCCCTCGAACGTCGCCTGCGTCTTGCGGACGCGGTTCGTCTTGTACGAGCTGCCGAGCCACCAGAAGAACGCGAGGGCGAGCACCATCGCGACCCAGGTGGTCAGGATGGTGTCGGCGTGGACGGACCCGAGGAGTGGAAGGTTCCAGGTCGGGTGCTCGCCGATGGTTTCGTGCACGAGTCTCCCTGTCGAACGGTTCGGTGGTAGGCGAGCGCGTAGAGCGCGAGCGGCGTGAAGAATCCGGCGAAGAACAGCCCGATCGTCCAGAACTCGCCGAGGCGGATCGCGACTGCTGCCGGTACGATGCAGACCCCGAAGATGCGAATCTGAGCATTGAGGGCGAAGATCGCGCGTGAGCTGCGGCCTTCCAGGAGCCGCTCGTTCGCGCGCATCGTCGCCAACATGTTCAGGACGCCGAGCACCCCACCCAGCGCCAGCTCGAGACCGGCAACCGGATTCCGCACCGTCGCGAGTACGACGAGCGGGGCGAGGAACAACGACGTCCGCACGGAGACCAGCCGTTTGCGGGCATGGTATGCCAGCAGCTCGGCCGTCGGGTCGGCGCCGCCCATATTGTGCCCACCGCCGGGCGCGCCCTCCTGGACGTTTCTCGCACTCATGCCTAAAACGCTCAGTTGCCCCTGAGAAACGGTCGCAGCGCCACGGCAATCGCCCCGACCCCGAGGCCGAGGCCACCGAACAGCCCGACGATGACCCACCAGCCCGCGCCGGTTAGCCGCATGAGCACGAGGCCGAGCAGGAAGCCGCCGACGACCGTCCCCGTGAAGGCGCCGGCCGCGGCGACCAGCCGGATCACGCCGCGGCCGAGGCCGGCCCGAACTCGTCCGGCGCGGGGCCGTCCCGCAGGACGTGCAGCAGCCAGCGCACGATCCGCTCCGCCGCCCGCCCGTCGCCGTAGGGGTTCGAGGCGTGGGCCATCCGCGCGTAGAGCGACTGGTCGAGCAGCAGCCGGTGCGTCTCCTCGACGATCGCCGCATACTCCGGCCCGATCAGGCGCAGCGTCCCGGCTTCGAGCCCTTCGGGGCGCTCGGTCTCGCGCCGCATGACCAGGACCGGCTTCCCGAGCGTCGGAGCTTCCTCTTGAAGGCCGCCCGAGTCGGTCAGGACGAAGCGCGAGGCCGCGACGGCGGCGACCGTCTCGGCGTAGTTGAGCGGCTCGACGAGCCGGACCCCGTCGACCCCG
>JAFAMK010000214.1 GCA_019233415.1 Vulcanimicrobiota bacterium | reverse complement strand
GCGCTGCGCGCCGACGTGCGGCTGCGCGCCGAGTTCGATCTCGAGCGCTGGACGCCGGTGAGCGGGAAGCGCACCGAGGAGATGTACACGCTGATCGGGATCGCGCACGCCGACGCGCACGGCGCGCGCCGCGTCGTCGGCGTCGAGGCCGAAGGGATGACGGCCTGTCCGTGCGCGCAGCTGATGGTCCGCGAGCACTCGATCCGCGAGCTGCAGGAAGCGGGTTTCGGAGAAGCTGACGCGGTGCGCGCGGTCGACGCGCTGCCGGTCGCGACGCACAACCAGCGTGGCCGCGGCACGGTCTTCATCGGCGCCGCCGAGCCGTACGCTGCCGAGTTGCGCGCCGAGGACTTGGTCGAGATCGTCGAGTCGTCGATGTCGAGCGAGACGTACGATCTGCTCAAGCGTCCCGACGAGTTCTTCATCGTCAACAAGGCGCACCACAACCCGAAGTTCGTCGAGGACGTCGTGCGCGGCATCCTGGCGCGCGCACTCGACGTCTACGCGGACTTCCCCGACTCGGCGTACATCGGCGCGAGCCAAGTCAACTACGAGTCGATCCACAAGCACGACGCGTTTGCCGAAGCGTTCGGGCTGTTCGGCGAGTTCCGCCGCGAGCTGCGCGCGGGGGTCCACGTCGACGTGAAGACCGATCTCGCGACGTGGCTCGGGACCCGCCCCTCGCCGGTCGTTTCGCTGTAAAGAAGGTTCCGGTTCCCGGGCTTCCAACTGACCACCGTCGTCGCCGGGAGGTCGCAGCGATGGGGACTTGGGGTACGGGCGCGTTCGAGAACGACAACGCCTTGGATTGGATCGGCGAGTTCTGCGAGGACCCGGGCGATGCCGGGCTGCGCGCGGCGTTGCTCGCCGCTGCCGACGCGGATGGCTTGCTCGAAGCACCCGAGGCCGAGAGCGCCCTCGCCGCGGCCGAGATCGTCGCGGCGCTGAAGGGCGCGCCGACGACGGATGCCGTCGTCGTCGAGGACTATCTTCCGATCATCACGCGGGCGAGCATCCCCGTCGGCGCCGAGCTCTCCGCGCTCGCGCTGCGCGCGATCGACCGCGTCGTCTCCGACTCGGAGCTGAAGGAGCTGTGGGACGAATTGGAAGACGCAACGGCCTGGTACGATGAGGTCGCGACGCTGCGCCAGCGCGTGGTTCATCCGCGATGAGGATGCTGGTCGCCGCCGCGCTCGCGCTCGGGACCTGCCTCGCGCCGCTTGCCGCTTCGGCGGCGGACGCGTGGCCGGCGCCGGCCGACGGCACGTACGTCGTTCCGTCGTTCACGTTCGCCGACGGCGAGACGCTCGCGAACCTGAAGCTCCACTACGTGACGCTCGGGACGCCGCACCGCAACGCCGCCGGTCACGTCGACAATGCCGTGCTGATCATGCACGGCACCGGCGGCGACACGAACCAGTTCCTGCGCGACATCTTCGCCGGCGTGCTGTTCGTCCCGGGCGGTCTGCTCGACCCAGCGCACTACTTCATCGTCATCCCGGACGGCATCGGACACGGCAAGTCGTCAAAGCCGAGCGACGGGCTGCACGCGAAGTTCCCGCACTACGGCTATCGCGACATGGTCCGCGCACAGCACGACGTGCTCGTGGATGCGCTGCACGTCGACCACCTGCGGCTCGTCATGGGGACGTCGATGGGCGGGATGCAGACATGGCTGTGGGGCGAGACTTATCCCACGATGATGGACGCGCTCATGCCGCTCGCGAGCCTGCCGGTGCAAATCAGCGGCCGCAACCGCGTCTGGCGCGACATGATCGTCGACGACCTGCGCAACGATCCCGGCTACGCCGGCGGCGAGTACACCGTCGAACCGCACGGAATGAAGGCCGCCATCGACATGATCTGGTTCGTGGGCTCCGCGCCGCTCTATGACCAGAGCCTTCTTCCAACGCGCGACCGCGCCGACGCGTACTACGAGAGCGACGTCAAGACGCGCGTCCCGCGCTACGACGCGAACGACACGATCTACGAGTTCGAGTCCTCGCGCGACTACGATCCCGAGGCGCAGCTCGGCACGATCGTCGCGCCCCTGCTCGCGATCAACAGCGCCGACGACCAGATCAACCCGCCGGAACTGGGAATCGCCGAGCGCGAGATCACCAAGGTCCCGCACGGGCGATTCGTGCTGCTCCCGATCACACCGGAGACGCGCGGGCACGGCACGCACACCCACGCGGAGATCTGGAAATCGTACCTCGCCGACCTGCTTGCGAAATCGGCGCCCGCGCGCTGAATGGCGAAGGTCAAAGACCCGCTCGACCTGCAGGTCGCGTTCCGTTTCCTGCGCGGGCTCAAGCGCAACAACGACCGCACCTGGTTTCACGCGCACCGCGAGGCGTGGGACGAGCACATCCGGCATGGCTGGGAAGACATGGTCACGATGCTGATGCTCGCGGGCGCGCAGGTCGACGACCGGCTCGGGCATGCCGACCCGCGCGCGTGCCTGTTCCGGATCGCGAACGACACGCGCTTCCACAAGCAGCGCGATCCGTACAAGCCGTGGCTCTCGGCCTGGATGTCGCCGGGTGGGAAAAATGGCGCGTTCGCCGGTTACTACATCCATCTCGCGCCGGGCGCGACGCATTTCTCGGCGGGCATCTACGTGCCGGTGAAGCCGGCGCTGCACGCGCTGCGCAGCGCGTTCGCCGAGGACGGCAAGGACGCGCGCGCGTTCGACCGCATCCTCGCGGCGCGCGCGATGCAGCCATACCTCCCGCTCGACACCGAGCCGCTGCGCGTGACGCCGCGCGGCTTTCCGAAGCAGCACCGGCGGCTGCCGCTGATCCGCGCGCGCAACTACCTCGTGCGGCGCGACGTGCCCGACCGCGAACTCCTCGACGGCGGCGCGTTCGCCGTCTTCCGCGACGCGATCCGCGCGACGGCGCCGTTCGTGCGCTGGCTCGACGCGCACACGATCGCGCCGGACCAGGACCCGTTCGACCTCGGCGACGAGGAGTTCTAGCCCGCCGCTTCGAGCGCGCGAATCCGCGCCGCGAGCGAGGGATGTGAGGAGAAGAGCAGTTCCGCCCAGCGCGGCGGCTCCAGCTCGGCGAGGTTCTGCTCGCCGAGGCGGCGGAAGGCGCGAATTCCCGCGGCGTGGTCGCCGGTCGCGTGCAGCGCGAAGCGGTCGGCGCGCCGCTCCAGCGCGCGCGACGCGGCATTGAGCAGCGGCATCAGCCCCATTTGCGTGAGGGTCGCGAAGAAGATCAGGCGCGCGCCTTGTGCGGGACCGTCGAGCCCGCGCCGCGTCGTCGCGCGCAGCGCGGCGTCGGCGACGAGCAGCGTCGTCGCGGCCGCGGCGGTCCCGAGCGCGATCCCGAGCCACGGATCGCGCCGCACGTAGTGACCGAGCTCGTGCGCGACGACGAACAGCGTCTCGTCCTCGGCGAACTCGCTGATGAGCGTGTCGCCGAGCGCGATCCGCTGCGTCCCGAGCACGCCGGTCACGAACGCATTCGCCTTCTTCGTCTGGCGGCTCATGTCGAAGCGCAGAATCGCAGCGTCGCCGGCGCCGTAGCGCGCCGCGAGCGCGCGGATGCGCTGCTCTAAGTCGCCCGTCACCGGTTCGTACGCGTTGAACAGCGGCAGCACGAACGTCGGCGCGACGACGGTCGCGAACGCGAGCAGCGGCGGCGTCGCGCCGATCGCGATCAGCGGCCAGCGCCGCGGCGCGCGCCGAACCACCGCGTCGGCGAGCGCGACGAGCACCGTGGTCACCACGGCCGCGACCGCGGTTCCTTTCGCCTGGTCGGTGAGCCACCCGCGCGCGTCCTGCTCGGAGGTCCCGAAGACGCGTTCGAGGACGTGGCCTTCGACGAAGTCGGTGCCGAGGTCGCGCGTCGTGTCGAGCACGAGCACCGCCAATGCGAACGCTGGCGCGCGCAGTGCCCGCGGGAGTGGCTGCAGCGCGCGATCCAGCGGGTCGGCAATCAGAAACGCGGTCGTCGCCAGCTCGGCGACGCCGCGCGCGGTGCCGGCGAGCACGAGCGCGCGGCGCACCGCGCCGTACCGGCGTGGATCGCGGTCGGCGCGCGGCGCGGCCGGTGCGCGCAAGTCGCGCAGTGCCTGCGCGGCCCGCACCGCCGCATAGCCTAGCGAGAACCCCGTCGCGGCGCCGAGCAGCGCCGCGCGAACCGTCGATCGGCCGTTCACGCGGCTCCTGTACCCGCCGACGCGGGGAAGCTCCCGCCGCCGGCGCCTACCAGTGCACGCGCACGCGGTAGGTCAGCGTCGTGGATCCCTCGGCAGGGACGCGCATCGACCACGTCGTGGTCGACGACGAGGTCTTCTTGTAGTCGGCCGACGACGAAAGCATCGTCCAGTCGCCCGGAATCGGCTCCACGACGAGGACCGTCTCCGGCGTTTTCTTCGCATTGCGCAGAACGATCTCGTAGGCGCTCTCCCACGTTCCCGGTCCCAAGACTTTGAAGTCGGTCTGCTTCTTGTTCGCCGTCACGTCGAAGGAGTCGCCGAGATGGAGCCGGATGGTCTCGCCCTTCGGCGTGTGGTCGATGTTGTCGGAGCCGACGAATTGCGCGGTTCCCATCGAATCGCGCTTGTAGACGCGCACGGTACCCTTCGGGAGCGGGATTCCAAGGTCGCCGCCCTGGTTGCGGAACGACACGTAGGTCGCGACCTTCAGCCGGGTCCCGAGGTCCGCGTTCGCCGAGGAATAGTAGTACGGCGAACCGCGCAGTTCCAGCGTCTTGACGACCTGCACGTCAGGCGCGGTCAGCAACTCGACCTGTTTGGTCTGATTGTCGGCGACCGTCGT
>JAFAMK010000196.1 GCA_019233415.1 Vulcanimicrobiota bacterium | reverse complement strand
TTCGCAGCGGCTTCGCGCGCCGACTTCTCGTCGGAGACGACCATCATCGTGTCGCCGGCCGACGGGACGTCGTTGAGCCCCATGATCTCGACCGGGATCGACGGCCCGGCCTTCTTCGTCTGTTTGCCCTTGTCGTCGATCAGCGCGCGAATCTTGCCGTAGGTCGGTCCGACGACGACGACGTCGCCGACACGCAGCGTCCCCGTCTGCACGAGAACGGTCGCAACCGGACCACGCCCGCGGTCGAGCGCCGACTCGATGACGACGCCCGAGGCGCGCCGGTGCGGGTTCGCCTTGAGCTCCTTGAGGTCGGCTTCGAGCAGGACGGTCTCGAGCAGCGTGTCGATGTTGTCGCCGCGCCGTGCCGAGACCGGAACCATTTCGACCTTGCCGCCCCATTCGACAGGCTGCAGACCCTCTTCGGTGAGCTGCTGCTTGACGCGGTCGGGCTGCGCATCTTCTTTGTCCATCTTGTTGATGGCGACGACGATCGGCACGCCCGCAGCCTTGATGTGCGAGATCGCTTCCTTCGTCTGCGGCATCACGCCGTCGTCGGCGGCGACGACGAGGATCGCGACGTCGGTGACCTTCGCACCGCGCGCGCGCATCGCCGTGAACGCCTCGTGACCGGGGGTGTCGATGAACGTGATGAGGCGTCCGTCCTGCTGGACGGTGTACGCGCCGATCTTCTGCGTGATCCCGCCGGCTTCGCCGGCCGCGACGTTCGCCGCGCGAATCTTGTCGAGCAGCGAGGTCTTGCCGTGGTCGACGTGGCCGAGGACGGTGACGACCGGCGGCCGCGGCTGCAGCATCTCCGGCTTGTCCTCTTCCTGCTCGACGACGACTTCTTCGCCGGCTTCCTTGACGATCGCGTTGAAGCCGAACTTGCGCGCGACCGCGATCGCCTGTTCCGACGAGATGTTCTGGTTGATCGTCGCCATCGTGCCCATGCGGAACAGCTCCTTGATGACGTCCGCAGCGGGGACGATCATCGAGGTCGCAAGCTCCTGCACGGTCAGGATGTCCGGAATCTCGATCGACTCGAGCTTCTGGCCCGGAGCCTCATGGCGCTCGTCGAAGGCGGCACCACCCTTGCGGCGGCGCTGCTTCTCGAGCAGCATTTCTTTCTCGCGGTCCTTCTTAGCCTCGAGCTGCTCGCGGGTCTGACGGCCACGGCCGCCGCCACCGGGACGACCGCCGCCGACCGGCCCGCCCGTCGTCGGCCCGGGGCCGCCGCCGGTGACCGGGGTGATCGGGCCGTTCCCGCCGGGACGTGGGCCGTTGAACGGACGCCCGCCGGGCGGCGCGGTGCCGCCCGGGATCGGGCGGAACGGACCGTTGCCGGCCGGACGCCGGCCTTGGCCGGGCGCACCCGGCGCGCCGGGCTGACCCGGACGCGGCTGCTGGTACTGGCCGGGGCCACCCTGGCCCGGTCGCGGCGCGACGCCGGGACGACCCGGAATCTGACCATTCCCCTGACCGGGCGGGTTGAGCGGACGCGCCGGCGGGCGCGGCGGCCGGATCGACGCCTGACCGGCCGGGACCGGGCGGAGCGTCGGAACCGGCTCATTCGGCGCGACCGGACGGCGCGGCGGCAGCGGACCGGGCTGGCCTGGACGCGGCGCGACGCCGGGACGCGGCGCGCCACCGGGGCCGCCCTGCGGCGGCTGCGGTCCACGGGCAGCAGGTTGCTGTGGCTGCTGCTGGGGAGGCCGTGAACGCGCCGGAGCACTCGGGACCGGGCGAAGCTGCGGAACCGGTTGCTGCGGCTGGGTCGGAGCCGACGCGGGCGGCGTCGCAGCCGGGGCATCCAGCGCGGCCTGCGGCGCAGCGGGTTGAGCCGCCGGCGCGCTCGGCACGTCGGGCCCAGCCTCGGACGACGGCGCCTCCGGAGCACGCGGAGCAGCAGCGGCCGGTACAGCCGCCGGCGGCGGCGTCACCGGGGCAGCGGGAGCCGGAGCCTGCGCGGCAGCGGCCTGCGCCGACGGAACATCAGCAACCGGCGCCGCAGAGGCGGCGGGCGCGCCGTTGACCGGCACAGCGGGCGTGGTCGGCACGGCGGCGGATGCAGCGGCGGCCGCCGGCGGCGACGCGGCAGCGGCTGGGGCGGCTGCGGGCGGCGCAGCCGGGGTGGCGGCCACTGGCGGAGCGGCAGCCTGTGCGGCGGGCGGTGGCTTGGGAGCGGCAGCCGGCGCGGGCTTCGGGGCGGCTTTCGCCCCCTTGAGCTGTGCGCGGAGAAGGTCGGCGACCTTCGGTTCGACGACGCTGAGTTGGTTCTTCGCCTCGAGACCGAGCCGGCCGAACAGGCCGAGCAGGTCCTTCGACGTCATGCCGAGCTCCTTGGCGAGCTCGAAAATCCTGGGTTTACCGGTTGCCATGCAGTCCTTCAAAGATAGGGCGCCCGAGGGCGCCGCCGCCCGTTACTTCATTCCGATTGTGCTCCGTGATCCGGAGGGAGTCACCATTGTAGCAGAGCTTCGACACTGAACCCCGGATAACGCTTGTTCTTTGCGACGCGTTCCGCGCAGTGGCGGGAGCAGAGGTACGCGCCGCGTCCCTCGCGCCGCATCCCCCCGTCGGCGATCCACCGCCCGTCGCGGCGGGTGAAACGCCGCAGCGCCGCCTGCGGATACTGAGACCGGCAGCCGACGCACGTGCGTTGCGGGTCGCTCATTCGTTCGTGAACATCTCCCGCTTGAACTCCTCGAGCCGGCGCAGCAGCTCGTCCTGGTCGATCGCCGCCTCCTCGGCTTCCTCGCCCTCGGCGACGATGGCCTCGGTCTCCTCGACAGCCTCGACGCCGCCCTGGGCCGCGCGGGCTTCCCGCTCGTCCTGGTAACGCTGGCGAGCCTCGGCGGCCTCGGAGTCGCTGGTGATGTCGAGCCGCCAGCCGGTGAGCCGTGCGGCGAGCCGCACGTTCTGGCCCTCGCGGCCGATCGCGAGCGAGAGCTGGTGGTCGGGGACGGTGACCAGCGCGATCCCCTCCTCGTCGAACAGCTCGACGCCGAGGACCTTCGCCGGTGCGAGCGCGTTGGCGACGAACGCCGGCAGGTCGGCGGCCCAGCGGATCACGTCGATCTTCTCGCCGCGCAGCTCGTCCGAGACGTTCGCGACGCGCGAGGACTTCGGCCCCAGGCACGCGCCGACCGCGTCGATCTCCGAGCGCTTCGAGGTCACCGCGACCTTGGTGCGCGCACCCGGCTCGCGGGCGATCGCCATGATCTCGACGATCTCGTCCTGGATCTCGGGAACCTGGAACTCGATCAGCCGCTGCACGAGCCCTTCGGCCGCGCGCGAGAGGACGACCAGCGGACCCTTGTTGGTCTTGCGCACGTCGAGGACGTATGCGCGAATGCGGTCGTTGATGCGGTAGTTCTCGCGCGGGACCTGTTCGCTGAACGGCAGCAGCGCCTCGGTCTTGCGGTCGTCGAGCAGCACGTACATGTTGCGCTGCTCGTAGCGCTGAACGGTGCCGAGCACGATGTCGTGCAGCTTCGCCGAGTACGTGTTGTAGACGGTGTCGCGCTCGGCCTCGCGGATGCGCTGCACGATGACCTGTTTTGCGGTCTGCGCGGCGATGCGGCCGAAGTCGCGCGGCGTGACGACCTCGTCGTAGAAGTCGCCCGGCTCGTAGCGCGGGCCGGCCTCGCTGCGCGCGATCTCCAGCTTAGCATCGGCCACCTCGCCGTCGTCGACGACAGTGCGGCGGTGATAGACCTGGTACTCGCCGGTCTGGCGGTCGATCGTGACGATCGCGTTCGCCTCGCCGCCGAAGTTGCGCTTGTAGGCCGAGATCAGCGCAGCCTCCAGCGCTTCGAGCAGCGACTCGAAGCTGATGTTGCGTTCGTTCTCGATCTCGCGGAGCGCCGCGATCATCTCTGCGTTCATTGGTTCTGGTTCTTCTCTCGTTGTTTCGCGCGCTGGAGGTCCGCGCGCACGTCGTACTCCAGGTTCGCCGACTTGACGACGGCAAGGGGGATCAGCAGCTCACCGCGCTCGCGCGTCAGGACGACGTTCGTGCCGCGCACGCCGCCGAGCTTGCCGCGGTGGGTCTTCGCGTTCTCGATCGCGAGCGTCGTGACGATCTTGGCGTCGCGCCCGCTGAAGCGGTCGTAGTCGGAGGGTTTCGTCAGCGGGCGGTCCAGCCCGGCCGACTCGACCTCGAGCGTGTAGGGCTCGGGGAAGGCGTCGAGCGCGGCGTTGATCCGGGATGCGATCCGCTCGCACGTCCCGATGTCGATCCCGCCCTCGCGGTCGACCGTCACGTGCAGCGC
>JAFAMK010000159.1 GCA_019233415.1 Vulcanimicrobiota bacterium | reverse complement strand
GCGACGGTCGCGCTCGCGGTCGCGGCGGGGATCGACGTCGTGCGCGTGCACGACGTTCCCGAGCAGCTCGACGTCGTGCGCGTCGCCGACGCGATCGTGCGCGGGTGGCGCCCGAACGGCTGGGTCGACAACCTGCCGTGAGCGGCCTCGACCGCATCGAGGTCCGCGGCATCCGCGCCTGGGGGCACCACGGCGCGAACCCCGGCGAACAGGAGGTCGCGCAGCGCATCGACGTCGATCTCGCGATCGACCTGGACCTGCGCGCCGCGCGCGCGAGCGACGACCTCGCGGACACGGTCAGCTACGCCGAGCTGCACGCGCGCGTCGTGCGCATCGTCGCGCGCGAGCGCTGCGCACTGCTCGAACGGCTCGGCGAGCTGATCCTCGACGCGCTGCTCGCCGACGCGCGGGTCGTTCGTGCGTGCGTCGCGCTCGCGAAGCCGGGGCTGCTTGCCGGTGCGACGCCGGTCGTCACGCTGCACCGCGAGCGCTGACACGGTGCCGGTCGCGGCGGTCGGGATCGGTTCGAACATCGGGGACGCGGCCGCGCACGTGCGGCGCGCGTTCGCCCGGCTGGCGGAACTTGGGACCGTCGTCGCGCACTCGCGGCTCTACGCGAGCGCGCCGTGGGGTGTGACGGACCAGGAAGCGTTCGTCAACGCCGCCGCGCTCGTCGCGACCGCACTCGACCCGCATGCCTTGCTCGCGGCGCTCCGGCGCATCGAGGCCGAGGAGGGGCGCACGCCGACCTACCGCTGGGGGCCACGCGTCCTCGACCTCGACATCCTCGCGTACGGTGACCTGCAACTCGACGGGGTCGACCTGACGATCCCACATGCTCGCCTGCGCGAGCGGGCGTTCGCACTCGTCCCACTCGCCGAGATCGACCCGCGCTACGCGGCGCTGCGCGATGCGCTCCCGCCCGGAGAGCGCGCCTCGGTCGTCGAACTCGGCTCGCGATGAGACGCCTGGTCGCCGCGGCGTTCGCCGCCGCCCTCGCCGCCTTGCCCGCCGCCGCGCGCGCCGACCTCTTCTCGTCCGTCTCCTACGGGGTGCACGTCAGCACGATCGGCGACGGGATCACGCTCGAGAAGCCGCTCCTGTACGACTTCAGCGTGCGCGTCGAGACCGGCGCGCTCAGCGTCTCGCAGCAGTTCTCGTACGACAAGAACCCGTACACCTCGACGACGCGCTACCAGAACTACGCCGTGATCGGCGACTACCGCCCGTACGCCGGGCGCTACCGCATCAGCGCCGGGCTCGTCTTCGGGAACGACGGCGTGGACAACGTCTCGCGCGACGTTGCGGCGCTCGTCCGCGTCGGGAACGGCATCTACCCGGTCAGCGGAACCGGGACGATCACGGCGCGCGTGCGCTACGACCGCCCCTCGCTCTACGCCGGCGTCGGCACGGGGACGGGGCTCGTGAAGGGGCTCGCCCTCACGCTCGACGCCGGCGCATTGGTGCGCAACGGACACAGCACCGTCGCGGCGTCGGGTCCGCTCGCGAACGATCCGACGTTCCGGGCCGACCTCGAACGGCTGCGCGGCGAGCTGCGCACGCACGTCGTCGTCCCGGTCTTCAGCGTGGGGCTCGTCTACCGGCCGTAGCCGCGCTCACACCTCCGGCCTGAGGTTGCCTTGCCCCGGCGGGAGTGCTATGTTCTTGCTACTCATCGCGCGCGAACGGCGGGTCGTGTTCGCGACTCTTCTCCATTGCTGCGAACGCCTGCACGGTCCGGGGTGGACGTGTGATCGAGCGGTTCTTGCGAACCGGCGCATTCGCGCGCCCGGTTCGCCGATGCGAGAGGAGAAACAGCCTTGAAGGTTTCGCGAAAGAGCGCACTGCTCGGGATGCTCGCGGCCGGGGTGACTGGCTGTGCCGGTGCAACGTCCGGGGCTCTCCCGGGACTGCTGAACAACGCGCCGGCACCGGGCGGGCGCGCACCGTCCGACGCGTTCGTCGTGCGCAAAGGCCGCGGCGTACCGAAGGCCTCGACGCGGCGCATCAACGCCGTGACGGCCGGCGGCGGCGGTGGTGGCGGAGGCGGCGTCTTCACCTACACCGACAGCGCGTCCGGATACTCCGCGCAAGCGAACCAGTCGACCGGCGCGGCGAACCTGTACGCGCCGAACGGCACGTTCGCGGCGCAGTTCACGACCGCGGCGGTCAGCGGCGGCTACGCGCTGACGCTCACGCACGCCAGCGGCAACAACTACACGTGCTCCATGCCCGATCCGAACAACGTTCCGACCGGAACGTCGACGTACAACGGCGTGACGCTCAACATCGACCCCAATGCCGGGCTGTCGACCGCGACGTACGGCAACGCCACCGTGACCGCCAGCTACGACGCGAGCACGGATTCCGTCACCGCGAACCTGCCCGACGGCACGACCGCGGTCTTCCCGAACGTCACCGGCGGCCCGTCGCCGACGCCGGCGCCGTCCCCGACCGCGGTCGCGACGCCGGTCGGTGCGCACACGCTCTCACCGAGCGCGCACGATCACTCCCCCGAGCAGGCCGCGCGCGCCGTGCTCTGCCTGGTGCGCATTCTCGTCGCGATCATCATCACGATCATCACGCTGGTCGTGATCTACTACGCGATCCGCATCTGCGCGACGTGGGCCGGCACGCTGTTCGGCCTGATCCTCTGCCTCGTGGCGATCGTCATCGCGATCATCTACGTCGTCATCACGATCATGGTCTGGATCTTCGTCTGGGTCGTCTGCTTCCGACCCGTCCTCCCACCCCCAGGCCCGATCGCGGCCCAACCCGTCGGCGCCATGCCCGCCCAAGCCGCCGCGTCCTGACCGCGACGGTTCTCGCGAGAAAGGAGCCACATTCCATGCGAGTATCGCGGAAGACCGCGCTGTTCGGTCTGCTCGCGGCCGGTGCGGCCGGCTGCGCGGGGGCGACCTCCGGGTCGCTGCTCGGTGCGCGGCCGTCATCCGGTGGACGCATCCCATCCGACGTCTTCACCGTGAAGAAAGGCCGCGGCGCGCCGAAGTTCTCGACGCGCCGCGTGCAAGCAGTCACGACCGGCGGTGGCGGCGGCGGCTCCGGCGGCACCGGCGGCTACGACTACACAGACGGCGGAACCGGCTACGTCGCGCAGGCGAATAAATCCACCGGCGCGGCCAACGTCTACGCGCCGAACGGCAGCTTCGCCGCGCAGTTCTCGGTCGCAGCAGCCGGCAGCGGCTACGCATTGACCGTGACGCACGCCAACGGAAACCAGTACACGTGCTCGATGCCCGACACGAACGCGATCCCGAACGGGACGTCGAGCTACAACGGTGCGACCTTCAACATCGACCAGACCGGCGGCCCGTCGACGGTCTCGTACGGCGGCTGGAATGCAACCGCGCCGTACGACCCGAACCCGGACGCGATCACGGCGAACCTCCCCGACGGCAGCACCGCGTCATTTCCGAACATCACCGGCAGCGCGACGCCGAGCGCGCACGGGCGCGAAACACTCCAGAACCGCCAGGCGGCCGGGGCGCTGCTGTGCGCCGTGCGGATCATCGTCTCGATCCTCATCACGGTCGTCACCTTGCTGGTCATCTATGCGACGATCGTGCTCTGCCCAATCCTCGCCGCGACGATCATCGGCATCATCGGCTGCGTGGCCCTGATCGTCGTCTCGATCGTCCTGGTCGTCGTGACGATCTACAACTGGGTGGTCACCTACTTCACCTGTACCGCACCACCCCCACCACCGCCACCCGGCGCCATCGCGGCCCAAGTCCCACAGCCAATGCAAGCCCAAGCCGGCGCAACCTGACCATAGCGACGGCGGAGGTGCTAGGAGCATCCCGCCGTCCGCGCCGGAGTGCCGATACTCGTCCTTCACGTACGCATCAGCTACGCTCCTATTTCTGGCGCTTAAACTTGAGTTTAAACGAACTTGACCCTTTGACGCCAACAGAGGAGCCCAAGAAGCCGACCTTACCGTCGGCTGATATTTCCAGATCGACCTCAATCTCGTCGAGCTTGTATTCGCCAAATGCCTCGGTAAACTGCGTCTCAAACACCCGGCGTAGGGCAGTGGTCGTCTCGCCAATGTTATCGATGAATGCGTCAACACCAACGGTTGTGACGGCCGTTTGGACCGGAACAATCGCCGATGGTCGTCGATCATTTCGAGTTCCGCTACTCCCGGCGCGGACAGGCGATGATGCTGTCGCCGAGATCGTCGAGATAATGTTTACTCTTGCATCGGAGGGCTTTCTTGCCATCGTTTTTACACCCTGGGCGTAACGCGTGATGCGGTCTGAATGTCAGCGAGCCGCGCCCCAGCGGCCTGTAGCTGAGCACGCATGTCATTAAACACCGGAGCGTCGCCTTCAATGTCGCGGATCGTCAGCAGCACCGTAAACGGAACGCCGTCATTCGGTATCACGTATTCTGCTCGCGCGAGCGCGTCAACTTGAAGTCGCCAAATTGAAGAGTTTCCAACGCCCCTCGGAAACTGCGCCTCGTAGCACTTGACGGGACTCCATTTAAGGCCTTCTCGAATTCGATCCAACTCGTACGAGCCAGGTCGCGTAGGCAAAACGCTCTCCATGTACTTATTCGGGTGCCCTTTCCATCGAATAGCCTCACCTTTGATCTGCTGCTGCTGCAGTGCAGGCTCGATGTTAACCCGTGCGATCTCCGACTTCCAATCATGATCCAAGGGCGGCGTCGACACCAACGTCATCCGAACATGCCCTTTGCATGCCCCGGTGTCCGTCGTCAAGACGCGCGGCCATGCGAAGTCGAAAATAAACTGCATGCGCGGTCCCAGGCGGCCCGCAAACACAAGTGTAATCGCTGCATCGGGGACATTTAGCATCTCATCTGATGACGTCGGCAACCCGAAGCCAACAAAATCGCGAGCGACGTGACGGAATGGCGATCGACTAAGAGGCCCGGGAATGTGAGCGTGATGAATGAGTAAAGCCATAAGCGTCTCTCGCGATACATCCCCTTCGATCTTTGCGTCGAGCGCCGCAAGGGTCTTTGCAATCAAAGGTGCCGCATACGACGTACCTGCATCTCGACACATTGCTCCGTCTGGCGAAACGGAAAACAGCCCTAATTGGCTTGCGCCGCCGTAGTGTGCAATATCGGGCTTCACACCGGACCGTAAGCCCGGTCCGCGCCTGCTGTATGAGGCGGGAGCATCTGCAACGGTGTTTGGTACACCTGGTTGATTCAATGCTGCGACCGATATATTCCTGATGCTTTCTGCTGGGACGAGAATCGTCGGATCACGAAGGGCCATTAAGATGTTGCGCATGGTGTCGTCGTCCGGATTCCACTCAGGCCGAGCGTTGCCGTCGAGATTGCCGGCA
>JAFAMK010000334.1 GCA_019233415.1 Vulcanimicrobiota bacterium | reverse complement strand
CGCAACCGGCAGGGCAACGACGTCGGCCTCAGCTACCGGTCAGCGATCTTCTACACGAGCGACGAGCAGAAACACGTCGCCGAAGAGACGATCGCCGACGTGAACGCGTCCGGCTTGTGGCCGGGGGCGGCCGTCACCGAAGTCGTGCCGGCGGGGCCGTTCTGGGAAGCCGAGCCGGAACATCAGGACTACCTGCAGCGCATCCCCAACGGCTATACCTGCCACTTCGTCCGCCCCGGCTGGAAGCTGCCGCAGCGCGCGACCACCTGACGTCGCCGCGCCCATATCTTGAACGATCGTTCAAGATATGGTAGGGTGGCGTCGTGCCCCGCCCACCGGACGACGACCTGCGCGCCGCCCTGCTTGACCGTGCCGTCGACTATGTCTGCAAGCACGGTCTTTCCGAGCTTTCGCTGCGACCGCTCGCGAAGGCGCTGCGCACGAGCGCGGCGCTGCTGCACTATCATTTCGGCTCGAAAGACGACCTGATCGCGGCGATCATCGAAGCCGGACGCGCGCGACAAGTCGCGGCGATGCAGCAGCTCGAGCTGCAAGGCGATCTCTCCACGGCCGAGGTCGGTCGCATTCTCTGGCGTGCTTGGAGCGACGCGCGCTGGGAGCCGCTCATCATGCTCTTCTTCGAGGTCTACGCGCTCGCGCTGCGCGACCGTTCGCGGTTCCCCGGCTTTCTCGAAAGCGCGATCGAGGCATGGCTTCGCCCGCTCCAGGCAACGCTCCCCGACCCCGACGGCCCACGCGCACGCGCGCTCGCAACGGTGACGCTCGACGGTTTCCGCGGCTTCTTGCTCGACCTGTGCGCGACGCACGACCGCGTCCGCATCGACGCCGCCGTCGAGCTCTGGCTCGCGATGCTCGAACACGCCGAGACGGCACCCGAGATGACACGGAGGTTTTTCCCCGATGCTGCAAGCTGATTCCGCACCGGCGCCCCGCGTGGCGGCGACGCGACTCCGCATCTTCGTCGGGCTGCTGCTCTCGCTCGGCGTCGGCGTGCTGCCGCTTCCAACCTGGGGCGAGCAGCTGCGGTTTCTCGGTCCGTTCGCGAACAACGACATCCTCTTCTGGGCAGCGGTCGCCGTGCTGCTTGCGTACGTGCTGTTCGTCGAGCGGCGTCCGCTCGCATCGATCGGGCTGCGGCGCCTCACGCCGGCCGGCATACTCGTCGGCCTCGCCGCGGGCATCGTGCTGTTCGTTCTGCTCGCGATCGAATACGTCGTCGTCCTTCCGGCACTCCACCTGACGATCGACCAGACGTCGCTGCAGAAGATCCTCGCCCCGCCGCTGCTCTTCCGCCTCTTCTCGGTCGCGCGCGCCGCCGTGTCGGAAGAAGTGCTCTTTCGCGGCTACCCGATCGAACGACTCGACGAGCTGACGGGAAACCGCTGGTTCGGCGCGGTCGTCTCGTGCACGATCTTCTCGCTCGCGCACGTCCAGTACTGGGGGTGGGGTCACTTGATCGTCGCGGCGACCGGCGGCATCGCGCTGACGCTGCTCTACGTCTGGCGCCGCAACCTCTGGATCAACATCATTGCCCACGCGTTCGTCGACGGTGTCGCCATGGTGGTGCCGCCGACCTGAGGCTCGCTCAGCCTTCCGCAACCCGCCGCCGGCAAGCCGGGTACTGACTTTTCGTCAGCAAGTCACCCTGAGGAGGCCCGTGTGGAGCTTCTGGAGAGCCCGCAGGACATCGCCAGCTGCGATGCCGCCAACTGTGTTTCGCGCGCCGTCTTGTCGGATCTGTCGAGCCGCTGGGCGATGTTGATCGTGCGCCAGCTACGGCGCGGCGACAAGCGCTTCGCGGAGCTGCGGCACGCGATCGGCGGGATTTCCGAGAAGATGCTCGCGCAGACGCTGCGCACGCTGGAGCGGAACGGGCTCGTGCGGCGCACGAGCTACGACGTCGTGCCGCCGCACGTCAGCTATTCGCTCACCCCGCTCGGCCACGAGTGCGCCGCGCACGTTTCGGAACTGCTTCAATGGTTCGAAACGCGCGCGCGTGAGTTCACGACCGCGCGCCGCGCCTCGGCCTAAGCCGAAGCGGGCTCCTTCGGAAGCAGCACGCCGAGGCCGAAGTGCTCGATCACCGCGCGCTGAACCGGCGCGGTCGCCGCATTGATCATGTCGGTGGCTTGGTCGGCCGGAACGGTCGTGCGGAGCGGGCGCATTCCCGCCGGTGCATTGGCGAGCGCGAGGATCGCGCGCGCGACCTCCGCCGCGTCGCGTTCCGCCGCCGCGGCCCCGAGCCCGGCGCTGACGTTCTCCGCCAGCGCGGGAACGTCGCCGTAGGAGGCGATGCGCGCCGCGTCGTCCGCACCCGTGATGTTCTCGCCGATCGACGTCGTAAACGCGCCCGGCTGCACGATCGCGACGTCGACGCCGAACGGCGCGAGCTCGTACGCCGTCGCCTCGGCGAACGCTTCGAGCGCGAACTTCGACGCGGTGTAGGGGCCGGTGAACGGGAGGACGATCCGCCCCACGACCGACGAGACGTACACGATGAGGCCGGCCTTGCGCTCGCGCATCGCGGGCAGGAAGGCACGGTTCACGCGCAGCGGCCCGACGACGTTGATGTCGAGCTGGCGCGACACCGCTTCCGGCGTGAACGCCTCGGTGACGCCGAAGAACGCCTGCCCGGCGTTGTTGACGAGCACGTCGATGACGGGACTCTCGTCGAGAATGCGCTTTGCTGCAGCCTCGACGG
Source organism: Vulcanimicrobiota bacterium (assembly GCA_019233415.1). Classification (GTDB taxonomy): domain Bacteria; phylum Vulcanimicrobiota; class Vulcanimicrobiia; order Vulcanimicrobiales; family Vulcanimicrobiaceae; genus Vulcanimicrobium. The sequence goes on along the minus strand of JAFAMK010000334.1, from coordinate 4,407 downwards.
AGCGATCGTCGGTGACCTCGAGTTCGACCGGCGTCACGCCGGCCGCGCGAAGCGCATCGGCCGCGGCGGCATTGCGCGTCGCGACGTTGCGCAGCGTGCCGTAAACCTTCCAGCCGTCTGCGGCAAACGCTTCGGCGGCCAGGCGCCCGAAACCGGAGCTGGTGCCCGTGATGACGACGGTACGTTGGATTGACATGGCGCCGATGATAGCAGCAGCACCGGCGCCGCGGAAGTACGCACCCGCAGGTAAGGCGCGCTCCGCGAGCTGTTCCGGGCCGGCCTGCACGCAAACGGGTCGGCCTCGCTGATCGGCTCGATCGGTCTCCAGGCGCGTCTCGCTGAACGGGCGTTACACGAACATGTCGTCGACCGAATAGCTACGAACGTGCGGCGCACGTTCGAGAACGGCACGCTGCGTTCGGTTGCGGCCGATCATCAGCCACGGGACGTCGTCGCCGACTCCAAGAGCCTGCGCGTGTCCGGCGAGGTTGGCATAGACGTCGCGGCCGAGCTCGCCCTTTCGCCACTTCACCGTGCCGACGAACGATGGCGCCTTGCGTCCCATGCCCACGACGTCGATCTCGTGGTTGCCGTCCGTCGACCACCACGATCCGACGTCCAGCGCGCGCAGCTCGCCGCGGCTGACGAGCTCGGTCGCGAACGTGCGCGCCATGTCCTCGAAGACCGACCCCATGTGCGTGTCGAGCTCCGGAAGGATGATCTCGTCGACGAGCTGCTCGCCGAAGCCGCGGTCGATCCGCCCTTGATTCGGTTGAACGAAGCGGAACCAGAAACGGAAGTGCGGATCGGCGATCGCGAAGACGCTCCGCCGCGATGCGCTCCCTTCCGTGATCGGCGTCTTCCTCGTCACGACCTTGAGCTCTTCGAGCCGGATCAGGACGCGCTCGTTCGTGATGCGCGCCTTCTGCAGTATATCGTTGCGCCGCGTCGCGCCGTTCGCGATCGCGCTGAGCGCGCGGTACGAGGCTGTGCCGTCCCCGAGGTCCGTGTGTAGAACCAGGCGCGCCGAATCGACGAGCAGGCTGGCCGGATCGCCGAAGAGCCGCACCAGGTTGTGGCGCAGTCCCTTCTTCTCCTGCCACTCCTTCAGATAGAGCGGCGTACCGCCGAGGACGCCGTATACGATCGCGCGATCGGCAGGCGACAGTCCCGGCACGAACGCGCCGGCTTCGCGGTACGAGAGCGGCCCGAGCGCGATGCGCTTCGTGAAGCGCTGATGGAGCGGCGCCGAGCTCGCCTCCAACTCGCTCATGAACGTCTGCGCCGAGCCGCACAGGATGAGCATCACGCGCGAGGTGCGGCCGCGATGATCCCACCAGCGCTGGACGATCGACGGCAGTCCCGGCGTCGACTCGCACAGGTACGGGAACTCGTCGAGGACGACCGCCAAACGGCGGTCCTTCGCCTTCCCGTCGAGATGCTCGAACGCAGCCTCCCAGCTCGGAAAGACATAGCCCGGCGGCAGCGGTCCGAGCGTCTCCCCGATCAACGTCGTGAATCCGGCCAGTTCCTCGGCTTCAGCCTGCCGGGTCGCCTGATAGAACACCATCCGCCGGCCTTGCGAGAAGCGCTGCAGCAAGTAGGTCTTCCCGATGCGGCGCCGCCCCGAGAGCAGGACGAGCTGACCGGTTTTCGAGGCGTAGGCGCCCGTTAGGCTCGCCAGCTCAGCTTCCCGGCCGATGAAATCTGGCTGCTCACCCTGCATACTGTCTTCCAGGCATACTGTCTCGTGAGCATACTGCCTCCGAGACAGCCTATCCTTGGTGACGTCGGTGACGGTGTCCGACTGTACGATAGCGTACGGCCGAACGGACAGGCCCAACGGATGGTGGTACCCCCCCCCGGCCTGCGCAAGACTGTCATCGTGAGCGAGCAGCGTTCAGAGTCGGGCTACGAGAACCGGTTGCTGGCCGCGCTGCCCCCGGACGAGGCGGCACGACTCGCGCCGTACCTCGTCGAGCGGGAATTTCGGGCCGCGGAGGTCGTCGCGCAAGCCGGCGAGCCGATCGAGGTGATCCTCTTCCCGTACGATCTCGTTACCTCGACGGTGACGCCGCTGCCCTCGGGCGAGGTCGTCGAGGTCGGGCTGATGGGTGCCGAGGGGATCACCGGGCTGGACGTCCTCTACGGGCAGAATATCGCGCACACGACGGTGATCGTGCAAATACCCGGCCGCGGCGCCGTCACGCCGGCCGCCGACTTCGTGCGCGAGATCGTGGCCCCGGCCGGCCGGGGCCATGCGATGCTGCTGCGCTACGCGAACACCTTCATGGCGATGGTCGCGCAGGTCGCCGCGTGCAATGCCGTCCACCCGGCGGACCAGCGGCTCGCGCGCTGGCTGTGCATGGCGCACGACCGCGTCCGCCGCGAGCGCTTCTCGCTCACCCACGAGTACGTCTCAATGATGCTCGGCGTGCGACGCGCGACGATCACGACGTCGGCGGCAATGCTGCGGTCGGCGGGCGCAATCGACTACCACCGTGGCAACGTCACGGTGCTCGACCGCCATGCACTCGAGCGCGCGGCGTGCTCCTGCTACCCCGTCCTCCGGAAGCTCGGTGACGAAGCCTACGGGCTGGCGTCCTGACCCGAACGGTTCAAGGAACCTTCCGGCGTGCTGTGGGAGAACGATTCGGCCATGGAAGCTCCGCCACCGATCGGTCGCCGCATCGACGGGGCCGCCATCTTGAAGTTCCATGAGAACGTCGCCGTCCTCGAGGTGCGCACGCGCGCGCTCGCCGAGCGGCTCGACTCGCTGCGCGCGCAGAACCGTGCGCGTCGCGCGCGGTTCTGGACGGGGCGCACGGGGACCGGAACGCCGCTCAGCGACCGCGAGCTGATGATTCTGAAGATGATCGCCGAGGGGCGCGAGAACGCGGAGATCGCCACCGCGCTGCACTTCGGCCTGGGCACGATCAAACAGCACGTGCGCGGCATCCTCGACAAGCTCGGGGCGCGCACGCGCGCGGAAGCCGCCGTGCGCGCCGTGCGCGCCGGCCTGATCTAGCTGCCTCTACATCTAGCTCAGCTCGCCGCTTCGGACTCGTCGACCGCGGCGCGCGCGCTGAGCACAGCGCGCCGAACGGTGTCGGCCTTTTCCAGCGAGTCGCGCGCGCTCTCGGCGAACCGCTCGGCCGCGCGCGAGAGCTTCGAGCCGCGCGCCCAGCGTTCGAGCCGGGTCGCTAGGTCCGCGTGCTCTTCCAACGACCGCACCGCGGTCCACAGCGCCTCTTCGAGACTGCGCTCCTGCTCAGCGTGAAGCGCCTCCGGCGAGTACGCGTGGCCGACGCGGCAGCGGAAGCGCAGCATCTCGCCCTCGCCGACCTCGAACAGCGTCCCGCCGCAGTCCGGACAGACGAAGGCCGACGGGTCGACCTCGGGTGGGTCGGGCGGGGCGCCTTGGCCATCGACGGTGCCGTCCGCGTTCATCTGCTTCTCCTCGGCGGGGTCCGCGCCGTCGACTAGGTCGATGATCTCGGCGGCGATCTGCTCCGCCGGCAGCACGCGGTCGACCGCGACGTTCGCGATCGCGCTCGACGGCATCCCGGCGAACAGCGCCGTCGCCGGGTCTTGGACGAGCGCCGTTCCGCCGACGCGCTTGATCCAGCGCAGCCCGGCCGTTCCGTCGTCGAGCGTCCCGGAGAGGACGATCCCGATCACGCGCTTGCGGTGCGAGATCGCGGCGCTGCGGAACAGCACGTCGATCGACGGGCGGTGGCGGTTCTCGCGCGGCGCGCGCGACGCCATCACGTCGCCGTCGACGACGACCAGATGGCGGTCGGGCCCGGCGACGTAGAGGCGACCCGGTCGAATCGCAACGCGCTCGCGCACGACCGTCGCGGGAAGCCGTCCGCTCTTCGCCAGGATGTCGGCGAGGCGGCTCTCGGCGTATGGCGAAACATGCATGACGACGAGCACCGCGGCATCGAGCGTCGGCGGCAGGTCGCGCACGATGCGCATCAGCGCTTCCAGGCCGCCCGCGGAAGCTCCGATGACTACGATGTCTCGCCCTGGCACGCCGCTCACTTCCCCCCGGCGGGCGCGCCTCGCTCGCCGTGTCCAGGAGTCGTTCCCCAAACGTGATCCCCAAACCCGCGCACGCCTCGTCCGTCACCGTCGTCACCGTCACGCCCGACGCACTGGAATCGCTCGCCGTCATGCTCGCAACCCTGGCGGGCGGTTTCGCCGGAGCCATCGTCGTCGTGCTCGCCGACGGTGCGGCGTCGCAGCCCGACGAGGCGGCGATCGCGCGCTGGACGACCCTGCACGTCGTCACGGCCGGCGACGAATCGGTCCCGCTGCGCGGCGGCTCCGTCGTCGTCGTGACGGCGCGGTCCCGCTGGACCGTCGAGGACGACGCGATCATCCTGCGCGACGACCGGGACG
>JAFAMK010000155.1 GCA_019233415.1 Vulcanimicrobiota bacterium | reverse complement strand
GGCGCAGTGCGGGCTTGAGGTAGTCGAGGAAGTTGAAGAACGTCGCCGAGAACGGCAAGAGGCCACCGTGCAGCGCGATCCCGTTCGACGCCGCGGCCATCGCGTGCTCGCGCACGCCGTAGTGGATGTTGCGGCCGGCGTAGGTGCTCGGCTGGAAGTCGCCCTGGCCCTTGAGGTACGTCTTCGTCGACGGGTCGAGGTCGGCCGAGCCGCCGACGAGTTCCGGCAGTGCCGCGGCGATCGCGTTCATCACCGTGCCGCCGGCATCGCGCGTCGCGACGTTTCCGTTCTCCGCGGTGAACGTTGGCCACGGCAGGTCGGCCGGCAGCTTCCCGTCGCGCGCGCGCTCGAATTGCGCGGCGAGCTGCGGGTTCGCATCCTTCCACGCCGCGTAGCGCGTGTTCCACTCGTCCTGCAGCAATGCGCCCGACGCGCCGACGCCCTTGAAGAACGCGTCCGGCTCGTCGGGGACGACGAACGGCGGGTACTCCCAGTGCAGCGCCGCGCGCGTCGCTTCCATGTTCTTGCCGAGTGGCTCGCCGTGCGTCTTGAACGTGCCGGCCTCCGGCGAACCGTAACCGATCGTCGAGCGAATCGCGATCAGCGACGGCCGCAGCGTCTCGCTCTTCGCGACCGCGATCGCGCGGTCGAGCGCCTCGACGTCGTTGGCCTCTTCGGGCGCGATTTCTTGCGTGTGCCAGCCGTACGCCTCGAACCGCTCGCGCACGTTCTCGGTGAACGTCACGTCGGTCGAGGCCGCCAGCGAAACCTTGTTGTCGTCGTAGAGAACGATCAGCTTGCCCAGCGCGAGATGACCCGCGATTGACGCCGCTTCCGACGCGACGCCTTCCATCAGGTCGCCGTCGCCGGCGAGGACGTACGTGTGGTGGTCGACGATCGTCTGCTCGCGGTTGTAGATCGCCGCGAGGTGCGCCTCGGCGATCGCGAACCCGACCGCGTTCGAGAACCCTTGACCGAGCGGTCCGGTCGTCACCTCGACACCCGCCGTGTGGTGGTACTCCGGATGCCCGGGCGTGCGGCTTCCCAGCTGGCGGAAGTGCCTGAGGTCGTCGATCGTCAAGTCGTAGCCGGTCAGGTGCAGCAGCGCGTACAGCAGCGCCGAACCGTGCCCTGCGCTCAGGATGAAGCGGTCGCGGTCGAACCACTGCGGATCGGCCGGGTTGAAGCGCAGATGCCGCGTCCACAGCGTGAACGCCGCCGCGGCCGCGCCGAGCGGGAGTCCGGGGTGTCCGGAATTCGCTTGCTGGACCGCATCGACGGCCAGAAAACGGATTGCGTTGATGCGAAGTTCGTCCGCTGCGGTGTTCACGTCGTCTCCTGGAAGAACCGGGGAGTGCGCGTTAGGCGCCGACCGTTCCGCCCCCCTCCATTACACCACGCCGGGACGGCGGTTTGCGAACGGGAGCCAGGTTGATTGCGCGGAACGCCCCGGGCGATGTCAGACAGGCTGGAAGAAGAATTCACCGAGCTCGAAGCGCGGCTCGCCGCCGAGCCCGAGGCGGTGAGGAAAAAGCCGGGTCGTGTCGTCGACCGCATTCTGGAAGCGCTCGACGAGGGAACGCTGCGGGTCTGCGAGCCGCGCGACGGCGACTGGACCGTCCACCCGTGGGTGAAGCGAGCAATCCTTCTCTCGTTCGCGCGCTACGAGATCGTGCCGGTCGGCGAACCCTGGGACCGCGAGCCCAAGCGCGGTGCCGCCCTGTCCTACGTCAACTCCCCACCGTCATACTACGACAAGTTACCCACCAAGCGGAATTGGAAGAAGCTCGGCGCCCGCTGCGTCCCGCCCGGCGTCGCACGGTTCGGTTCGTACCTCGGGAAGGGGGCGATCCTGATGCCCGGCTACGTGAACGTCGGCGCCTACGTGGACGACGGGACGATGGTCGACACGTGGGCGACCGTCGGGTCGTGCGCGCAGATCGGCAAGGGGGTCCACCTCAGCGGTGGGGTCGGGATCGGCGGGGTCCTCGAACCGCCGCAGGCGCAGCCGGTGATCGTCGAGGACGGCGCGTTCGTCGGCTCGCGCTGCATCGTCGTCGAGGGCGTGCGGGTGGGCGCGGAGGCCGTCCTCGGCGCCGGCGTCGTGCTGACCGCGTCGACCCCGGTCGTCGACGTGCGCGGCGGCGAACCGGTCGTGACGAAGGGCGCGATCCCGCCGCGCGCGGTCGTGATCCCCGGAACGCTCCCCAAGCGCTTCCCGGCCGGCGAGTTCGGGACGCCGTGCGCGCTGATCATCGGCGAACGTGGCGAGTCGACCGACAAGAAGACGTCGCTGAACGCGGCGCTGCGCGAGTTCGAGGTCGCGGTCTGACGTGAACCCGCGGGTGCATGCCATCGAACCCTCGCTGATCCGTGCGATCGCCGCGAAGAAGAAGAACGACTCGATCGACCTGGGTCTGGGCGAGCCGACGCTCTTGCCGCAGCAGCGCTTCATCGAGGCGGCGGCGCGCTGGGCCGCCGAGCACGGCGTGAAGTACACCGTCAACGCCGGCGACCCGGGGCTGCGCGAGAAGATCGCCGCGCACTACGCGTATCCCGGGATGGACCAGGCGCGCAACGTCTGCGTCACGACCGGCTCGCAAGAGGCCGTCTACGTCGCGATCAAGACGATGCTCGACCCCGCGACCGACGAGCTGCTCGTCGCCGATCCCGCGTTCCCCGCCTACGCGAAGATGGCGCAGCTCGAAGGCGTCTCGTGCCGGCGCGTGCACATGCGCGCCGACGACGGCTTCCGCTACGACGTCGACGCGATCCTCGACGCGGTCGACCGCGCGACGCGGATGATCGCGATCGCCTCGCCGGCGAATCCCACCGGCCGCGTCCTGCGCGACACCGATGCGCGCCGCCTCGCCGACGGCCTCCTCGCGCGCGGCGGTCCGCCGGTGTGGGTGCTGCAGGACGAAATCTACCGCGAGTTGACCTACGTCGACGATCCCGGGCACATCGCGAACTACTACCCCCACACGGTCGTCGCGAACTCGATCTCGAAGTCGAACGCGCTGACCGGGATGCGGATCGGCTGGCTGATCGCGCCGGACGAGGCCGCCGACGCGCTCGTCAAGGCGCACGCATGGGTGACCTCGACCGCGAGCGCGTTCGGCCAGCGCGTCGCGTACGAAATCTTCTCTGAACCCGGCGCGCTGCAGGAACAGTCCGCATGGTACCGCGAGCAGCACACGCGCGTGACGGTGCTACTCGAACGCAGCGGACTCCGCTACGTCCCGGTCGACGGCGCGTTCTACGCCTGCGTGAAGATACCGCACGGCGACGACTCGCTCGCCGCCGCGCTGGACCTCGTCGAAAACCGCGGCGTCGTCGCGATTCCTGGCCGCATCTTCGGCGACACGCTCGAAGGGTGGCTGCGGCTCAGCTGGGTGGCGCCGCTCGCGCAAATCGAGGAGGGGTTATCCCGTATCGTGCGGCTCTAGATGCCGTGGGTGGAGAGCTTGATCACGTCGTCGACGCTCATGCTTCCGAAGCCGTGGTCGTGTAGGCGCTGGATGAAGGAGACCGTCACGCCGTAGTCGTGGAGCCGCGCGACGTCGGCGACCGCAGGGTGGTAGCCGATGCGCGTGAGGCCGGTGATATAGTCGCCGGTCACGCCGTGGTCGGCGAGCCGCGCGATCTCCGCGGCGCTCGCGTCGCGATACGGTGACGCGGCGAGCCCGCGGACGAGGTCGGGCGAGGTGCCGTGATCGGAGAGCGTCGCGAGCTCGGCGCCGCTGAGCGGGCGGAAGTGCGCCTCGGTGAGGGCCCCGAGCAGCTTCGCACCGACGCCGTGGTCGCGCGCAGTCGCGAGGTCGTCCACCGAGAGCGGGCGATAGCCCGTTGCCGCGAGGGCCTGCGCGTAGGCGGCGTTGACGCCGTGATCGTGCAGCAGCGCCAGTCCCGCCAGCGTCTTCGGCCGTAGCGCAACGTTCTTGAAGCCGGCGAGATAGTCGGTGGTTACGCCGTGCTCGCCGATCGTGACCAGGCCGGCCGGGGAGATGTCCGTGAACCCGCCGGCGGCGATCGCGTCGAGCGTGCTCGTCTTGAAGTCGTCGACGATCAGCTCCATCATCTCGTCGCTCGTCGCGTCGCGAATCCCACGCCGTGCCAACTCGTGCTGGAACGCGGCGCTCGGCACGACGTCGAACGTGCCCTTGCCGCGGCCGTTGCCGACGAAGCCTTCACAGACGAGCGTGCCCGCGTCGCGTGGAACTTCGAACCGCCACTCGCCGCCCGGCGCGGCGTTCAGGTCGCCTGCCGTGATCCCGCGCAGCGCGGTGTACGAGACCGTACGCGACGTGCTGCTGACGTGCATGCCGTCGGGCGCGGGGCTCATCGTGACGAGCCCGAGCTTCACGCCGTCGGATTGCGCGACGAGGCTCCACGTGCGAACGTCGGTTGCAGCCGGGTGCGCGGCCGCGGGCGGCGGCGCGCCGACGACGACGGCGGCGAGCGCGACGAGGAGCAGCGCGGCGCGCACGCCGCGGCGCGTGTGGGTGCGGTCAGTTGCCATCGGCGCGGACTCCGTTGTCGTACAGCTTGATGATTTCCGCGAGGGAGAGCTTCGAGGTGCGGTGCGCATTGAGCGCATCGACGTACGAGAGCGGGACGCCGTGGTCGGCGAGCGCAATGACGTCGTCGTAGCTGGTTCCGTAGCCGCGGTCGCGCAGCGCGCCGGGGAGTGACGCCGGGACGCCGTGCTGCACGAACGCGATGATCTGCGAGACGGTCACCGCCGAGAACATGCGTCCCATCCGGACGACGTACGATGCGGAGACGCCGCTGCGCACCAGCGCGCCGACGTCGTTCGGGCTGATCCCGCGTGCGTTTCCCTGACCGAGCTCGTCGAGATAGGACGCGCTCACCCCGACGTTCGCCATCCCGACGAGGCTGTCGACCGCAACTTGCCGCCCGAAATAGCGGCTCGCTGCGACGATGAACGTGCCGTCGATCCCGGCGTTGTGCAACGCGATGATCTCGTCCGCGCTGATCTTCGCATACCCGCTCGTCGCAAGCGCTGCGAGCAAGTCGACGCGCGGCGACGACGGCACCCGCGGCGAGTCGTACGCGAGAGCGACCGGCGCCGTGCCGGTCTGGACGTTGGTGGACGTGTGGACCGTGGTCGTCGTGTTGACGGTCGTTGTCGCACGAACGGACATCGTCGTGTGAACCGACTTCGCGGTTTGGACCTTCATCGTCGTGTGCGCCGCCGCAACCGAAGCCACGCGCGGTGGTGCATGCGAGGCGCTCGGACTCGGCGTCACGACCGGCGACGCCACCGGAGGCGGTGCGGTGAGTGCGACGGTGTCGATGTTCCGTCGCGCGCGTGGCGCCACGGCGGTGACGCGCGCATGTTGGTGTACGCGGTGGCTCGGCAGCGCGCGGGGAGCCGGCGGATTCACGTGTGCGGTGAACGGCGGCGCGAGCGGGGCGAGCGCTTCGCCGACGACCGGCGCGACCGGGAGCGCGACGAGCGCGGCGCCAGCGATGAGCGCGGCGCCGGCGACGGCCGGGCCGCCCGTGAGCGTCGTGCGCACGTCGCGATGTTTCATGAGGAGGCGCTCGATGCGGATCGAGATGCTCTTGCGCGAGGCGAAGATCGCCGGCGTCGGGACGGGGCGGTGCGGCCAGCGCGTCACCTCGGCCATCTTCGTAAGGCCGATCGCATACGGGCGGACTTCACGCGTCTGCGAGACGACCCAGTCGTCGCACGCGACCTCGCGTTCGAGGTCGAGCTGGCGCGCGATCCAGCGCACGGCCGGGCTGAAGAAGAGCAGCGCGCAGACGATGCGCTGCAGCGCGCAGGTCCAGTCGTCGCGGCGCTGCAGATGCGCCATCTCGTGCAGGCTGAAGCGGTCGACGTCGTCGCGCTCGAAGCTGTGCAGCAGGTGGTCCGGCATCACGATCATCCCGTCGAACAGGCCGACCGCGACCGGAACCGTCACGTCCGGCGAAACGCAGAGCCGCGTCTCGCGGCCGTGCGCGCGCGACTCATCCCACAGCGGCATCGCATCGCGATAGCCGGGCGGCAGCGGGAGCGCGTCGCGCTGGAGCTTCGCCAGCGCGCGGTACCCGAGCCCGATCCGGGCCAAGCCAACGGCGACGCCGATCAGCCAGGCCGCGGCGAGCCCGAGCGTCGCCGCGCGCGGAAGCGCGATCGCGAACCGGTGCGGGTCGTGCGGGGCGAGCGCGAGCGCCGCGACGGTCAGCACCGGCAGCACGACCGCGGCGACGAGCGCGAGGTACCAGATCGCGTAGCGCGTCGTCGCGTTCGCGCGCGGGAAGAGCCGGATCACCGCCGCCGCCAGCGCCGCGACCAGAATGCCTTCCCAGAGCGCCTCGACCACGTAGGCGACGAGCGTCAGCGCCGCGCCTGCGGCGAGCGGTGGGAGCTGCGGCATCACGGCGTCTCCTCGTAGCGCTCGACGAGCGCGCGCAGCCGTGCCAGCTCGTCGTCCGACGGCCGGTCCTTCTCGACCAGCTGCAGCGCCAGCTCGACGGGCGAGTCCGCGAAGAACTTCTTCACCAGGTGGCCGACGGCGCGGTCCGCCGCGGCCTCGCGCGCGACCAGGGCACGGTAGACGTAGGCGCGGTCCGCCTGGTCGTGGGCGACATAGCCCTTGCGCTCCAGGATGCGCAGCGTCGTGAGGACCGTGCTGTACGAGAGCGGCGGCTGGGCGAGGGAGTCGACGACGTCGCCGACCCGGGCCGGCCCACGGTCCCACAGCACCTCCATGAGGCGAAGCTCGGCGTCGGTCAGTCCAGGGGTCGGGCGGCGGGCCAAAGCGCGGTTCTCCGAGGTGCTGTTAAAGAATTAATAGCAGCATAGCGGCTGACCCGCCGGCTGTCAATTAATTCTTTAGCAGATCACATCCGGCATCTCCGGCATGGGGGACCGGTGCGCGCGTCGCCGGGCGTGAAGGGCGAGGGTCGTCATCGGATGCGCGGCCCCCAGCCGAGAAAGATCGTCGGGAACGGGTTCGCCGGTCGCGTGACGGCGGGGTGAGCAAGGCCCTTGGGCGGGCGAATCGGGTGTGACATGACCGTGGTATCGTGCACGACCGCGCGACGGCGCCCCACACACGCTCGTACGCGCTATTCGCACAGTTTTTGCGCCGCGTGAGCGGGATCACGCGACCGCGGCGGGCGGCACGCTGGTCTCGCCGAAACGTTCCGCGTGCGCACGAGCGATCGCGAAGGCGAGAGCGGCGCAGCGACGTTCGGCGCGTTGCTGCGCGAGTTTCGCCTCGCCGCAGGGCTATCGCAGGAAGCGCTCGCCGAGCGCGCGCGGATGAGCCCCGGCGGCGTGAGCGTGCTCGAACGCGGAATTCGGCGCGCGCCGTACCGCGAAACCGTCGCGTTGCTCGCAGAGGGGCTCGCGCTTTCGTCCGGCGACCGCGACCGGCTCGAAGCCGCTGCGGCGCGGCCGGCGCAGCCACGGCGCCGTGGCACAATCGTTACGGGCGAGCTGCCGCCGCGCCGCACGACGAACCTGCCGTCCGAGCCGACGCGCTGCATCGGGCGAGACGCCGACGCGGCGGAGATCGTCGCGCTGCTCGGCACAGCGCCGCTGGTGACGCTGGTCGGACCCGGTGGGGTCGGCAAGACGCGCCTGGCCGTCCACGTTGCGTGCCGCCTGCGGGACGGCGCGGATGCGGGTGTCTGGCTGATCGACCTCGCGCCGCTCGCCGACCCGTCGTCGGTCGCCGCGGCCATTGCGCAGACGCTCGGCGTCCCTGAGTCCCCGGAACGGCCGGTGCTCGACGCGGTGATCGCGCAGTTCGCGCGGCGCACGGCCGTCCTCGTCGTCGACAACTGCGAGCACGTGATCGACGAAGTCGCGCGTGCCGTGGACGCACTCGTGCGCGGCGCTCCGCGCACGCGCATCCTCGCGACGAGCCGCGAGCCGCTGAAGATCGCCGGCGAGCAGGTCTACCGCCTGCACCCGCTGCGCGTGCCGACGCGCGACGAAGCGCGCGGATTGCGCGCTGACGCGGCACCGGCGTTCGGCGCGGTCGCGCTCTTCGCCGAGCGCGCGCACGCAGTCGATCACCGGTTCGCGCTGACCGACGCGTCGGTCCCGACCGTCGCCGAGATCTGCCGGCGGCTCGACGGAATCCCGCTCGCGATCGAGCTCGCCGCGGCGCGGATCGGCGTCTTGCCGCTGCGCGCGCTCGCCGACGGGCTCGACCACTACGTCGCGATCCTCGCCGGCGGCGAGCGCCGTGCGCTGCCGCGACAGCAGACGATGCGTGCGGTGATCGACTGGAGTTACGACCTGCTCACGCCGCCCCAGCAGCATCTCTTCGAGCAGTTGTCCGTGTTCGCCGGCGGCTGCGCGCTGGCCGAGGCGACGCGCGTCCGCGGCGTCGATGAGACGGAGGACGCGGTACTCGACCTGCTCGCATCGCTCGTCGACAAGTCGCTCGTCGCCGCCGACCTCGATGCCGACGAGCCGCGCTACTCGCTGCTCGAGTCGTCACGGCTCTACGCGCGCGAGAAGCTCGCGCTGCGCGGCGAGATCGACGCCGTCGCGCATCGCCACGCCCACGCGTACCACGATCTCGCAATGCAGATCGACGGCGACTCGGACCTCGCGGCAGGCCCGACGTCGCTGGCCCGCGGCGGTGCCGAGCTCGACAATATGCGCGCTGCGCTCGCGTGGGCGCTCCGCGAGAGGCACGACGTCGTGCTCGGTCAGCGCCTCGCCGGCGCGTTGCGCCCGGTCTGGGTCAGCCTCGCGCCGGCCGAGGGACGCCGCTGGGTTCGCCTCGCGCTGGAGGCGGCCGATGCGACCACGCCGCGCGACGTCCTCGCGTCGCTCGAGATGAGCGAGGCGCGAATCGCGCAGCGGTTCGCCGAGACGCGGCTCTCGCTCGACGCGGGCGAACGCGCGCTCGCGCACTTCCGTGCGCTCGGCGACGCACGCGGAATCGCCGGCGCGCAGCGCACCGTCGGCCAGGCGCTGCTCGGGCTCGGGCGCGTCGCCGAGGCGGAGCCGCTGCTGCGCGAGGCGCTCGACGCGGCGCACGCTCTCGGCGGCGACTGGATCGCCGCCTTTCTGTATCAAAGCCTCGCCTTCGCACGCTCGCTCGTCGGCGATCTTCCCGGGGCGCGTGCGTATGCCGCCGAGGCGATGGCCGGATTTCGCGCCGTCGGCGACGTGACCAACGCGGCTGCCGCGGCGGGAAACCTCGCCGAGGCCGAGTTCCGCGCCGGTGAGATCGGCGCCGCGATCCGGCTCGCCGAGCGCGCCCTGGACGACTACGGCGAGGGCGGCGGCGTCCGCCCGCACGCGACGGCCAACCTGGCCGCATATCTCATCGCCGCCGACCGCTACGACGCGGCGGCGGAACGCGCGCGCGAGGCGGCCGCGCTCGCGTACGCAACCGAAGAGCCGGTCGCGTTCGCCTGGGCGCTGCAGCACCGCGCCGCGGTCGCCGCGCTGCGCCCCGTCGCACCCGACCACGCGTACGACCAGCACGTGTGCGCCGCACGGCTACTCGGCGCAAGCGATGCGCGGCTGGCCGCTGCGGGCGCGCCGCGGCAGTTCACCGAGCAGCAGGAGTACGATCGCGCGCTCGGCGCGCTGCGCGACCTGCTTGCGCCATCGGAGCTTGCCGATCAGCTCGTGCTCGGCGCGGCGCTGACCGACGAACAGGCGCTGGCGGCTACGAGCGTCTAGCGGCGCGGCTCAGGTCTGCGGGCCGATCCGGACCTCGACCAGGTTGTCGGGGTGGAAGTAGGTCGAGGCGGCGCGGCGGACATCGGCGGCGGTAATCGCCGCGTAGCGGTCCGAGAGCGTCGTGAAGTAGGTCGGGGCGAGGTCGTCCAGGCCGATGCGGAGCAGGTCGTTCGCGATCGTCGCGGTGGCTTGCTCGGCGTCGAGCTGGGTCGCGACGACGCGCGTCTTCGCGCGGGACAGCTCGTCGGCGCTGACCTCGTCGGTCTGCATTCGCTTGAGCTCCGACTTGACGATCGCTTCGGCGGCGTCGATCTTCGCCGGGACCGCGCTGAACGAGATCGTGAACGTGCCGCGGTCGCGGTTCGCGTCGAGCGAGCTCGATGCGCCGTAGACGAGCCCGCGCTTCTCGCGCACTTCGCGGAAGAGCCGCGTGTCGAGGCCGCCGGCGCCGCCGTAGATCGCGTTGGCGAGGGTCAGCGGGTCGTAGTCGGGCGAGCTGGCTGCGAGGGCCGGTGCGCCGAGTTCGACCGTGACGTCCTGCGAGGCCGTCGTGACGACGCGCGTCTGCGGCAGCGGCAGCGGAATCTGCGGGAGGTGCGGATCGGGCTTCGGCCCGTTCGCGGTCCAGTC
>JAFAMK010000101.1 GCA_019233415.1 Vulcanimicrobiota bacterium | reverse complement strand
CGACGTCACGCGCAGTCCGCTCGCCGCCGCCGACGCGCAGCAGCCGGTCCCGGTGGCCGATCCGGCCGCGGTGGCGCGCGGCTTCGACCCGGTCCGCCGCGTCCCGTTCACGCGCCCGGCTAGTGCCGTTGCGGCCACGGCGCCCGCCGCGTCGCATGCGATCGTCGTCGCGGTCGCCGGTGCGGCCGAGCTGGAGCGCGCCGCGGTGTTCGTCGCGGCGGCGGCGCGCGCGTTCGACGCCGCCGTGCCGGTCCGCGTGCACCTGGTGCTCGACGGGGCGGTCGGTTCCGCCGAGGCCGCGGCGCGGCTGCGGCCGGTGCTGGCCGGGACGGCGCGGCCGATCGAGGAGACGGTCGCGGTCCGGATCGAGCGCGTCCCCGACCTCGCCGCCTGGCGCGCCGCGCTCGAAGCCGAGGCGCGGATCGTCGTCGCCGCCGGGCACGAGCGCGAACCGCTCGCCGGCCTGGCCGTCGTCACCGCCGACGGCCTGCGCGGCGTCCTGATCGCGGGCGGCCGATGAGACTGCACCGCACGCACGAGATCGTCGCGCCGTGGAGCACGGGGACGCCGGTCCTCGATCCGGCGCGGCTGGCCGCGGTTCGGGTCGAGCCGGTCTTCCGGCAGCGCCGGCCGGTCCTCGCGCTCGACCTCTGCCTGGCCGGCGACGACGGCCTCACCGTGATCCCCCTGGTGCTGGTCGAGCCGGCGACGGTGATCGAGCGGGACCGCGACCCGCTGATCCTGCCGCAGGGGACGCCCGGCGGCGACGACCTGGCGGCCGCCCTCGCCGAGCACGTCCTCCCGCACCTCGAACGGCTCGTCCTCGGCGGCGCGCACGTCGTCGAGCACGTCGTGCGGTTCGGCGAGGCCGCCGCGTTCGACGCGGCGCGCGCGCACGGATGCTTCGGCGCGGCGCCCCTGCGCGACGCGCTGGCGCGGCTCGCGCCCTATCGCTACGCGCGCCGCTTCGTTCACGGCCGCACCGTCTGCATCGACGCGCCCGACGCGGTCGGTGGCTGGGCGCTGCTCCGCACCGCCGGGACCGTCGCGGTTGCGAGCGACCGCCGGGAGCCGGTCGCGCTCGCCTGGTACGGTGACGCGCCAGCCGCCGACGGCGCGGCCGAGGTCGCGATCGTCGACCGGCCCGAGGCCGCGAACGGTGCGGCCGTCGTCGTGCGAACGGACGAAGCGGGCGGGGGCGACCCGGTCCCGGTCGTCGATGGGCTGCCGCTCGACGTCGGGATCGTCTTCGACTCGGCCGAGGCGCCGGTGCGGCGCTGGTTCGCGGTCGAGCGCGCGCCCGAACCGGCGCCGCGGCCGCTGCCAGAACTCCGCTACGCCCCCGCCGGGGGCTCGGGCGGGCAGATCGCGATCGTGCTCGGGCGGCCGGGCGCCGCCGACCGGCCGAGCGCCGACACGGACGAAGCCGCCGCGCTCGCCGCGGCGCTGGGCGCCGAGGGCTTCGACGCGCGGATCATGGCCGGGCTCGACGAGCTGGCCGGTGCCGACCTGATCCACCTGGTCGGCACGCGGGACGGGCGCTGGGCCCGCGCCGTCGTCGATGCCGGCCGGCGGCTCGGCGTTCCGGTCGCGGTCCACGCGCACGACGACGACGCGGCGAACGGCGGCTGGTGGGGCGCCGAGGTCACCCGGTTCTGCTTCGAGTACGGCAGCGACGAGCGCGACGTCGCGAACTACCTGGCGATGCTGGCGCGTCGCGCCGTCGTGGTCGGGGCGGCCCGTGCCGACCAGCCCTACGCGCCGGACGGTGCCGGGACCGACGAGGCGGCTAGCGCGCTGCGCGACGCCGCCGTCGTGTACGCCGCGACCGAAGAAGAAGCCGACGCGGTTCGCCGGCGCAGCGGCCGCCGCGGGCCGGTCGTCGTCGTTCCGCCGCTCGCCGGGGCGGTCGAGCCGGCCCCGGTCGGCCGCCTGGTCGGCCCCGATCCGTTCCTGCTCGTCCACGCGCCGATCGGGCCGGGCGGCAACCAGCTGCTGGTCGCGCGCTGCGCGGCCGACGCGGGGCTGCCGCTCGTCGTCGCCGGGCCGGTCGAGGACGCGTCGTACCTCGAGCGCGTCCGCGAGTTCGGCGGCCCGCGGCTGATCGTGTTCGCCGGCGAACCGGCGCCGGCCGTCGCCGCGGGACTGCGCGCCGCCGCCGCGGTCGTCGTCGACGGCGCCTGGCTCGGTCACGGCGGCTCGCGCATCGCCGCCGCCGCGCTGGCGGGTGCGCGGCTCGCGCTCGCCGACCGCCGGCGTTTCGCGGCCCCGGGCGTCGAGCCGCGGCGGTTCGATCCGGCCGACGCGGCGGCGGCGACTCGATCCCTCGCTGAGGCGTGGGACGAGGCGGTCCGCTCCCCGGCACGAACGTCTCCCGAGACCGTCGCCGCGCTCGCGCCGACGGCCGTTGTGCGCGCG
>JAFAMK010000020.1 GCA_019233415.1 Vulcanimicrobiota bacterium | reverse complement strand
GATGTCGCCGATCTGCACCTGCGGGAAGACGTCCCGCACGACGCGCGCGTTCGCGACGATGCGGCTCGCGAGCGCGGCGGCCGACTCGTGGCACGCCGTCGGGCCGTCGTAGTCGTGGCCGTAGAAGAACGGCTCGTCCATCGCGATGTAGCGCAGGTCGCCGCCGGTGCGGTGGATCTTGTCGACGAGCCGGCGCAGCGTGTCGACGCTGTCGAGGTACGCCTCCGAGCGCTGCTGGCACTGATCGGTCTTCGTCAGAAGGCCGGCCTCGAGGGCGAGTGCCATCCCGCGGCGTTTCACGTCACCGAACGCCTCGCGCAGCGCGTCGTCCTTTGCCATGAGCACGTTACCCGGTGTGAACTTGACGACGGCCGTGTGCGCCGCGACCGTCTGCCACGGCGCGTTCGGCGCGAACATGTCGGGTGCGTCGACCACCGCGTGGCGCACCACGTTGTCGATACGTGGGGAGCCGACCATCCAGATTTGCGTCGCCTCGGCCTGCGCCGTGAGCACCGAACACAAGAGGGCGACGAGTAGGACGCAACGGGCGATCACGATCCTCGATCCTTCGACGACGGCGGGCTCTGCACCGGACAACGAACGTTCGGTCGTGTCGGCTGCAGTGCTCACGCATGCTTAATCTGACCCGCGAGCCGCGTGCCGCCTGCAGCGCATAGCCTGCGCCGACGTGGGTATGCGATCGGCTATGAGCACTACGTCTGCACTCGACATCGCCCGCCCGCTCGCGGTGGGGCTCGGAATCTTCGGCGCCGCCTCTGCGATTGGCTCGGCCCAAGCGACGAATCCGTGCGGTCCGCCGACGTTGTCCACGTTCGACCCTGAGTACGACACGGTGAGCGCGTGGCAGCCGGCATGGGACACCGGCACGTACGACCGCAACCACATCCTCGTCGGCACCGTCGGCTCGTTCTCGCCGTACCGGTTGACGATGCTCAACGCGGCCGGTGACAGCATGACGGTCGATCTCAAGAACGGCACCGTCATCCGGCCGACCGGCCTGACGCCGGCCTCCGGCCAGCGCGTGGCCGTGTTCGGCTACTGGAGCAACGGCACGTTCATCGCGAACCGCGTCGTCCTGCACGGCTGACGCCGCTCGCACGCGCTTGTGAGGTATCCCGAAGGGCGCCGCGCCGTTTCGACGCGGCGCCTTTCGCTGCTGCCGGATCGGTCAGGTCGCGCAGCTTGAGCCGTGCACGGTGGACGAACGCCTGCGCCGTTCCGATCGGGATGCCGAGGTCGCGCGCGATCTCGTGGTACTGATAGCCGCGCGACTTGAGCTGCAGCGCGCGCCGGTGCACGGGCCGCAAACCGGCGAACGCGCGCAGCACCGCCGCGCACTCTTCGCGATCGACGACCTGGTCGAGGGTCGTGCCTGGCGCGGCGCGGTCGAACAGCTCGTACGTGCAGCGCGGTCGGCGCAGCTCGTTGAGCGCGACGTTGCGCACGATCGTCAGGAACCACGGCCGCAGCGGCCGTTCCGCGTCGTACGTTCGTTCGTGGCGCAGCGCGCGGCAGATTGCCTCCTGCGTGACGTCGAGCGCCGTCTCGCGGTCGAGCACGATGCGGCACGCGAGATCGTATCCGCAGGCCCATTCCGCGGTCAGGGCGTCGTGAAACTGAAGCAAGGCCTTCGCCTCCCTCTGACGATCATGGATGACGGCGGCGCGGCGGCGCCGCTAGTGGTCGAGGAAGAAGATCTCCTCGATCGGTTTTTCGAAGACGCGCGAGAGGCGGATCGCGAGCGTGAGCGACGGGTCGAAACGCCCGTTCTCGATCGCGATGATCGCCTGGCGCGACGTCCCGACCTTCGCGCCTAACTCCTGCTGCGTCCACCCGCGCAGCACGCGCAGTTGCCGAAGTGCGTTCTTCACGGTCTGCGCAGCCACCAGAACGCTCCGAAGAATCCGATCAGAAACGACAAGTCCAGCACCGTGAATGTGTTCCGCCCGAGCGGGATGTCGTAGGCGAGCGACGCGAAGACGATGGTGCTGGAGAGGATGAATGCGATCGCACACGCGTGAAGGTAGACGCGCAAGAAGAACTCGTCGCGCATGCGTGCCGTCGCGATGAGCCCGACGACGAGTGCGAGGAACGCCGCGGTTCGTACGGTGGCGAGCGGAATCTTCGGCAGCCGGTCGAGCGGCGGCAGCACGGCAGCGATGAACACGACCATCCCGATCACGAGCGTGATCTGCGACCACCGCGGCATCGCCGCGAATGACTTGCACGACTCGTGCCACAGGTCGGCGAGTAGGCCAGGTTCTTCCGCCATGATCGCAGTGTAAGGCACACCTGACATGATGTCAAGCACGCCTTACATCGGACCTTTCGGGCGGAGCCGCGGCGCGCGGCCGCCAACTCGCCGTCATGGATCCTATCGACCGCCGCCGCTTCATCGCGTCCGCCGCCGGAACCGCGGCGCTGAGCGCGCTCGATCTCGCGCAAACCGCCGAGCCCGCGCAGGCCGCCGCTTCCGCGGGACCGATCTTGCTCGCGACGTGGCCGCACGGCAAGCCTGCGAA
>JAFAMK010000016.1 GCA_019233415.1 Vulcanimicrobiota bacterium | reverse complement strand
GGCGTGCGAGTCGGCGAGTGACGCGGCGGGCAGCACAAAGAGCGCCGCAAGTGCGGAAACGGCAATGACGATAGGACGCACGTCTCTCTCCGTGAGCGAGGGGGTGCTCGGAGAACGCAGCCGTTCGCGCGTTCGTTCGCATCCGGCCCTGGCAGATTTGCGGCAGAATGCAGACGGCAGATAGTTGGCAGGTTCGCGCGTCCATTGGACGCCGCCATCTGCGATTATTGGTGCACCTTCCCACCTTAGAAAGGGCTGGTAACGGTGACACCATTTCCTCACATGAGGCGAGGTGTCGCGGCGCTTCTGCTCAGTCTCGCATTCGTGCTCCAGGGAACGACAAGCGTTCTGGCCGGCACGACCGGGACGATCAGCGGAAGCCTCGTCGACACGTCGACCAATAGACCCATTTCCGGCGCTCAGGTGAGCGCGACGAGCCCGTCGCAAACGGCGTCGACGACGACCGATGCCGCGGGTCGTTTCTCATTCGTTTCGCTCGCGCCCGACACGTACACGATCGGCGTCGCGGCGACCGGAACGTACGACGCCGCGTCGGTCAGCGGCGTGACGGTGCAGGCGGACCAGACGCTCTCGGTCAGCCTTCAGCAGAGCCCGCACCTCAAGCAGATCGGCTCGGTGACCTCGCGCGCCGCGTCGTCGCTCGTCAAGCCGGGCACGACCGCCGACGTCTACGCGATCGACGCCGTCACGCAGGACAAGTCGGCGGCGCTCGGCGGCGGCGGATCGCTGAACAGCGCCTGGTCGGCGATCTCGTCGGTCCCCGGCGTGTACGTCGCACCGAACCAGAACGGCTACATCGGCGCGGCGCCGGCGCTGTCGATTCGCGGCGGCGCATACGACCAGATCGGCTACGAGCTGGACGGCATTCCCGTCAACCGCGCGTTCGACAACTACCCGTCGGGTGCGCTGTCCTCGCTCGGCCAGCAGGAGCTCCAAGTCTACACCGGCGCGACGCCGGCGAACTCGGAGGCGAACGGGATCTCCGGCTACATCAATCAGGTGATTCGAGCCGGCACGGCGCCGGCGTCGCGCAACCTGACGTTCGCCCTCGGCACGCCGACGCTCTACAACAAGCTCGCGTTCGAAGCCGGCGGCGCGAACCCGTCACGCACCTTCTCCTACTATCTCGGAGCAGGTGCGTACAATCAGGCGTTCCGGTACTACGATCAATACAACGGCGCCAGCCTGCAGACGACCTGGGGCGCGCCGCTTGCACCATGCTCGGCAGGGCTCTCGCGAGGCGAGGCACCGTCGTGCTTCACACCGTCCGGTGTGCCGTACACGAACAGCGCGAGCACCCCGTCGTACGTTCTCGGGCCGCCGTTCCTCGACGCCGTCTCGGGCGTCCAGGACCGCGACACGATCGTCAATCTGCACTTCGGTATCCCGCAGAAGAACGGCAACCACGACGACGTGCAGCTCCTGTTCGACAACAACTTCATCAACAACAAGTTCTACTCGTCGACGAACGATCTGGGCGGCCCGGGGTTCACGACGGACGTGCTCGGTGGTCCCCCGGCGTATTTCGACGGGCTTCTCTTTACCGGCGCGCCACTCGGCACCGTGCTGCCCGGGAACTACAGCGGCGGCGGCGTCCAGACGTACCTCTTCCCCGATTCGCCGGGCGGTCGCGCCGTCGGCGCGCCGATCCCGTTCGACCGCCAAGACGCGTTCGTGAACAATCAATCCGTCCTGAAGCTGCAGTACCAGCACAACTTCGGGACGAGCGCGTTCCTGCGTGTCTACGGTTACACCTACTACTCCGACTGGCTGCAGAACGGGCCGCAGTCGAACGATCAGAACTACCTCGGCGCGGTTCCCTCACAGTACCTGCTCGACAGCCATACGCGCGGCGCCAGCATGACGTTCTCCGACCAGATCACGCCGCAGCACCTCCTCACCGCGCAGGGTTCGTACGCGACGGCGACGACGCTGCGCGACAACAACACGACGTTCGCCGGACCTGCGCACGTCGGATTCCTCGTCGACAGCTCGAACCCGTACAGCGGGCTGTGCTACAACCCGGTGTTCACCGGCGGTGTGTACAGCGGAACGAACACGTCCGCGCCGTGCAGCGCAGGCTCGTCGTACAGCTTCAGCCTCGGCAACGCACTCAACGACACGGTCACACCCGCGACGACCTTCGGGACGTGCGGCGGCGGGCCGTGCCGCTACGTCCTCGCCGAGAACGGCAGCCAGGCGACCTACAACACGGTCGCGCCGCGCTTCTATGCTGCGTCGGTCACCGACCAGTGGAAGCCGACCGACCGGCTCAGCCTCAACCTCGGCCTGCGCATGGACCGCTTCGAGTTCCACGGCGCCGACACGACCGGCTCGCCGGCACGCGCGCTGTGGTACAACGCCTACAATCTCGCGAACGGCACGAACGTCGTCGACGTGCCGAACCAAGTAGAAGGCTACACGGTGTTCCAGCCAAGAGCCGGCGTAACGTACACGCTCGATCCGCGCACGGTGCTCCGCGCCAGCTACGGGCGCTATGCGGAAGCCCCGAACTCGGCGTACGAGCAGTACAACTAC
>JAFAMK010000239.1 GCA_019233415.1 Vulcanimicrobiota bacterium | reverse complement strand
TCGCGGTGGTCGGCGCCGGCGAACATGGCGCGCACCGCGTCGTCGCGTTCCACGCCGGGCGGGTTTGCGAGCAGCTCGGCGAGATCGTCGACGTACTCGCGGTCGAACGTGCCGGGCGCGACGCGGATCATCGGATCGACGAGGACGAGCGCGCGCGCGACCTTCGGGCCGCCGACGAGCGCGACCGCGCCGCCCCACGAGTGCCCGACGACCGCGGCGACGGTGCCGATGCTGTCCGCGACCGCGCGCAGGTCGGCGGCCAGCACGTCGAGCGACATCGGCCGGTCGCTCTCGGCGTCGCCGTGCCCGCGCTGGTCGTAGGCGAAGACGCGGTGGGTCGGCGCGAGCGCCTCGCCGAGCCGGGTGAAGTCGCGGCGCGACGAGGTGATCCCGTGCACACACAGGATCGCCGGGCCGGCCTCGCCCCAGCACTCGACGGTCGTCGTCGCGCCGCTTTCCAGCGCGACGCGCCGGGCTTCGTGGGTCTGCACTTCGCTCATCCCGGCCGCCATTCTACGCCGCCGGAGGAGGCGCCGCTTGCCAGGATAATATCACCGTGATATTATCGGCGGACCATGCGTGCTTTCCCGGCGCGCCTGGACGACGGCGTGTACGACGAGCTGAAACGACGGGCGGAGAACGAGCGTAAGAGCATGAACGCGGTGCTGAACGAGTCGCTGGAGCGGCACTTCCGCGGCCATTCCGACGCCAAGGCGGCCCTGCTCCGCGCCCTCGCCGCGTTGGACGAAGACGAGCGGAGCGAAGCGTGATCGCGGCGTACAAGTCCGGTTCGACCATGGCACGCACCCTCGAATCGCTCGATCCCGGAACCCCCGTCTTCGCCGGCCGCACGCGCGTCGGCGACGTCCGCGCCGTCTATGCGGAAGGCGACGCCCGCATCGCCGAACTGTTGATCGTGCACTGGGATGCGATCGACGCGGACGTCGCCGTTCCGACGACCGAGGTCGCGAGCCTGGACGGCGACGGCGTGCAGCTGATCCGCCAAGAAGCCAGTCTTTCTCCCGACCTCGCGCCGTTCGACGCCGCGCGCTTTCCGACGATGAAGAAGCTCAAGTGACCGTGCCGGCCGACGCCACGGCGAACGCGCCGCAGACGCAGCAAGCGAACATGAAGTTCTCGATCGTCGTCCCGACGTACAACGAGGCGGGCGGGATCGAGAAGCTGGTCGCGACGCTGCGCGACGTCTTCGCCGCCAACGGTTTGGACGGCGAGATCGTCGTCGTCGACGACAACTCGCCCGACGGAACCGGCGCGATCGTCGACCGGCTCGAACGCGAAGGCTATCCGGTGCGCTGCTTGCACCGCCCCGGCAAGATGGGCCTGTCGTCGGGCGTGATCGACGGCTGGAAGTTCGCGCGCGCCGACTCGGCCGCGCTCGGCGCGATGGACGCCGACTTCTCGCACGACGCGAACATCCTGCCGCGCATGGTGCACGCGCTGCAAGACGACGGCTACGGTCTGGCGATCGGCTCGCGCTACGTCCCGGGCGGCGGGATCAGCAACTGGCCCAAGCGCCGCATCATCACCTCGCGCGTCGCGATCGCCCTGGCGCAGCCGCTCACGCCGATCCGCGACATCACGTCCGGCTATTTCCTCGTCAAGCGCGAGGCGCTCGACGGCGTCGAGCTGGACCCGATCGGCTTCAAGATCGGCCTCGAAGTGATCGCGAAGGCGCACTACGGCCGCGCGCTCGAGGTCCCGTACGTCTTCACCGACCGCATCGCCGGCACGTCGAAGCTCAACCAGAACGAAATCTTCAACTACCTCAAGCAGCTCGGCCGCATCTACGGCGCGAGGCTGCGTGGGAAACGGTAAGCTCCGTGGCGATGCCCGAATGGTTGCGATTACGGAGAGCGCAGCCGGTGGCGGCTGAAGAGGCGGCGCAGTGGACGAAGTGTCCGAAGTGCGGGACGATGATCTATCGGCCCGACTTGGCGGCGAATTTGTGGGTCTGCTCGTCGTGCGGGCACCACTTCCGGATGCACGCGTTCGACCGGATCGCGACGCTGGTCGACGCCGACTTCACCGAGATCGGCGGCGACTTGCTGCCGGGCGACCCGCTTGGCTGGACTGACAAGGTCCCGTACCCGCAGAAATTGCAGCGGGATCGTGAGAAGTCGAAGCTCACCGAGGGCGTCGTGTGCGGGTTCGCCTCGATCGGCGGCTACCCGGTCGCGCTCGGCGTCATGGACTTCAACTTCCGCGGCGGGACGATGGGCACCGTCGTCGGCGAGCGCATCGCGCAGCTCTTCGAAGCGGCGCGCGAGCGGCGGCTGCCGTGCGTCGTCTTCACCGCCAGCGGCGGCGCGCGCATGGAAGAGGGGATGCTCGCGCTCATGCAGATGGCGAAGACGACCCTCGCCGTGCGGCGCTTCCACGATGCGGGCGGGTACTATCTGAGCGTGCTCACCGATCCGACGACCGGCGGCGTGTCCGCGTCGTTCGCATTTCAGGCCGACGTCGTGCTCGCCGAGGCGCGCGCGGCGATCGGTTTCGCCGGCCGCCGCGTCATCGAGCAGACGATCCGCCAGAAGCTCCCCGACAACTTCCAGACCGCGGAGTTTCTGCTCGAAAAGGGCGCGATCGACATGGTCGTCGAGCGCAAAGAGCTGAAGGACCGGCTCGTGCGCCTGCTGGACTACGGCGTCGGCGCGCCGCTCGCGCCGCCGGCTCCGACCTCGGCGGAGACGCCCGCGTGAACGTCATCGTCGAGCGCGAGAAGGGGCTGCTCGAACTCGAACAGCGGATCGCGGAGCTGAAGTCGCAGGCTGCGGCGCAGCCGGTCGACATGAGCGCGGAGATTCGCGCGCTCGAGGCCAAGTACGCGCAGATTCAGCGCGAGGTCTTCGGCGCGATGACGCCGTGGCAGCGCGTCAACATGGCGCGCCACCCGAAGCGCCCGCTGGGTTCGGACTACATCGCCGCGCTGGACCAGTTCGACGAGTTGCACGGCGACCGGCACTTCCGCGACGACCACGCGATCGTCGGCGGCTTCGCGAAGCTCGCCGGCCGCCGCGTCGTCGCGATCGCGCAAGACAAAGGCCGCGACACCAAGGAGAAGGTCTTCCGCAACTTCGGGATGCCGGGGCCCGAAGGCTATCGCAAAGTCATTCGCCTGGTGAAGCTCGCCGATCACCTCGGCTTGCCCGTCGTGACGTTCGTCGACACGAGCGGCGCCGACCCGGGGATCGGCTCGGAAGAGCGCGCGCAGGCCGAAGCGATCGCGCAGTCGCTGTACGAGCTGGCCGACGTGCGCGTTCCCGTCGTCGCGACGATCATCGGCGAAGGTGGCTCGGGCGGCGCGCTCGCGCTCGCGCTCGCCGACCGCGTCCTGATGCTCGAACACGCCGTCTATTCGGTCGCGTCGCCCGAAGGCGCGGCGGCGATCCTGTGGGGCGACGCCGCGCGCGCGGAAGAGGCCGCGTCGCGGCTGCGGCTCACGTCGGACGACCTGATTCGGTTCGGGATCGTCGACGACGTGATCCCGGAGCCGCTCGGCGGCGCGCACCGCGATCCGTCCGGAATCGTCACGCGCGTGCTCGGCACCGTCGACGGCGCACTCGACGCGCTCGCGCGCCTGCCGGTCGACGAGCTGCGCGACCGCCGCTACCGCAAGTTCCGCCGCATCGGAGCGCCGCCGCCCCGATGAGCGCGGTGACGCTGTTCCGCGTCCTGAGCCGGATCGGCGTCGTCTGCGTCGTCCTCGTCGTCCTGTCGCTGATCGGCGTGCAGTACGCGCGGCTGATCGGCCGCAACGTCGCGCTCGCGCACGAGCTGCGCGACGTGCGCGGCGACGTCGTCGCGCTGACGGCGAAGCGCGCGCGCCAGAAGCGCGAGATTCGCCGGCTCTCCGACCCGCGCGGCGCGATCCCCGAGATTCACGACCGCCTGCACCTCGTCGGCGACGACGAGGCGATCATCTACCTGCAGCGGCCGCACCAGGATTCCGCGCCGGAGCCGGAACCGGACCCGTGAGCGAGCGCGTCCGCGGCAGCGTGATCAACGTCCACAACCTCGGCGCGACGGTGCGCCTGGAGGACGGACGGCTCGTCGCGGCGCCGATCGGCGACGTCAACAAGAACCGCACGGCCTACACCCGCGCGCTCGAGCACAAGGACGCGACGCTGCCGTTCGACCTGGTCGGCCGCATGGTCGTGCTGGCCCAGACCCGGATCGACGAGGTTGCCCCGACCGCCGAAGCGCCGGCCCTGACCGACCCCTCGTTCGAGATGCAGATTGCTGCCTACCTCAAGTCGACCGAGGAATGGGCGCCTCCCGACCGCCCGCAGCCGTTCGAACGCCACCTCGTCCGCAAGCGGCACCGCGCGAAGCTGTTCGAGCACCACGAGCCGTAGCAGCGGCGCAGCCGCGATTCGTGATGCGGTGCGGGTGGAGCCGAACGGCCGCATACCGAATACGCCGGGCATGGCGATGAAAGAAGCACGGGTCGATCCGATTAAAGTCCCCGGCTCGTTCGTACGCCTGCAGGGCGCATATCCGGGCTTGCGCGCGGCGGAACAGCGGGTCGCGGACTTCATCCTGAAGCACCCCGACGAGCTGATCTATCTGACCGTCACCGAGCTTGCAGAGCGCACGAACACGAGCGAGTCGACGGTCGTACGGCTCTGCCAGAAGATTGGCTACAAGGGCTACCAGGAGTTCAAGATCGTCCTGGCGCGCGATCTGGTCGAGCCGACGACCGAGATCTACGCCGCGATCGAGGCCGGCGACGACCTCCCGACGATCAAGAACAAGGTCTTCCAGGCCAACGCGCAGGCGCTGCGCGACACGATCGAAGTCCTCGACGACGAGCAGCTCGGCCGCGCGGTCGACGCGCTCGCAAGCGCCCGCCGGCTCGAAATCTACGGCGTCGGCGGAAGCAGCCCGCTCGCGCTCGACGCCTACCACAAGTTCCTCAAGCTCGGCCTTCGGTCGATCGCGCTCTCCGACGGCGACCTGATGGCGATGTCGTCGTCCCTGCTGCGCGCCGACGACGTCGCGCTCGGCATCTCGCACACCGGCGCCAGCCGCGACGTCACCGACGCGCTCGCCCGCGCGAAAGCCAGCGGCGCAACGACGATCTGCATCACCCACCGCCCGTCCTCGCCGATCACCAAGGTCTCGGACATCGTCCTGGTAACGGCAGCGCAGCAAACCGCCTTCCGCAGCGACGCCAGCTCCAGCCGCATCGCGCAGCTGACGATCATCGACACGCTCTACGTCGGCGTCGCCCACAAAAACCACGACCGCGCCCTCGAAATGATCGAACGCACCCGCCAAGCCACCGCAGCAAAGCGCTACTAAGCCCGCGTCATGGCGAAGCGCTACTGAACCGTCCCCATCATCCTGAGCTTGGCCCCCGTCACCCTGAGCTTGGTCCCCGTCATCCTGAGCTTGTCGAAGGGCGCGCGGCCCAAGCCATTCGCGTGAGCGGGCGCCGTGCGGGCCAGCGCTTCGACGCCGAACACGGCGTAACGACCGAAGCGGTGGTCTTCCTCGGCGAGCTCGACCCCGACGCGATCGGCCCGGCACTCGAACACGCGACGCATTACGAACCCACGCCAGTCAAAGAGGCCCAAGCCCTCCTCGACGCATTGCCGCTGGCGCCTGCAGCAGCGACGTTCGTGGACGTCGGCGCCGGCATGGGCCGCGTCGTCCTCCTCGCCGCGCGACGCCCGTTCCGCGCGGTGATCGGCATAGAAATCTCCCCGGCCCTCGTGGAGATCGCCCACGAAAACCTCGCGGCCGTGCGCCGCTCCGGCCACGCGGTCTTCGCTCGCCCCGCCGCGCGCGACGTCCGTATCATCCGAGCCGACGCGGCGTCGTACGCGTTCCCGCGCGGCGATCTCGTGGTGTACCTCTACAACCCGTTCCACGCCCCAGTCCTCGACCAGATGCTCACGAACCTCCGCACCAGCGATGAGGCACGCGAAGTCGTGCTGCTCTACCACACGCCAGTCGAACGCGAAACGATCGACGCCACCGATGCCTTCGACCTCATCGACGACCTGGGCTTCGGCGTCGTTTATCGCCTACGCCGCTGACTGCCCGTCGGCCGTCGTCCGCCGCCGAAAAACGCCGTCAGCGCTCAGGATCGCGCACCCCAACTTCATCGAGGTGCAGCAAGAAGTCGGCCGGGTCCTCATAGACGCGATACGCGCCGCCACTCTGCAACTCGTCGAGCCCGTAGCCACCGGACAGCAGCCCGACCCCAAGCGCGCCCGCGCGCCGCGCCGCAAGCAAATCCCACACCGAGTCTCCGACGACGATGCTGTGCTCGATCGCG
>JAFAMK010000200.1 GCA_019233415.1 Vulcanimicrobiota bacterium | reverse complement strand
CATCGAAAAGGCGCGGATCCAGCAGGATCGCGTCGTCACCGACGCCCGCATCGCCAACGAGGAAGAAACCCGTCGCCGCGAGATCGAGCGCACCCGCACCGTCGATGAAGCTGAAATTGCGGCGCGCGAAGCGACGGAACGCGCGCGGATCGCCCAGACCACGACCGTCAACGCGGAGCGGATCGCCTCCGACGAGCGGACGCGTGCGCTCGAAATCGCGCAGGTGCGCG
Source organism: Vulcanimicrobiota bacterium (assembly GCA_019233415.1). Classification (GTDB taxonomy): domain Bacteria; phylum Vulcanimicrobiota; class Vulcanimicrobiia; order Vulcanimicrobiales; family Vulcanimicrobiaceae; genus Vulcanimicrobium. The sequence continues at coordinate 1,821 of JAFAMK010000200.1, read as the reverse complement.
TCATCCAGGAGGCCGAGATCGAGGCGCAGCGCGCGGTCGAGGCGGCCAGAATCGCGCGCGAGCGCACGCTTGCCGCCGAGCGCATCTCTTCCGAGCACGCCACGCGGAAGCTGGAGATCGAGCGCAATCAGGCGATCGAAGTTGCCGGGATCGCCGCGCGCGAGACCACGGAGGCCACGCGCATTGCGCAGGAGGAGCGCGTCCGCTCACTCGAGATCGCCCGCAACCGCGCCGTCGAAGAGGCCGACATCGCCTCCCGCGAAGCCATCGAGGCGGCGCGCATTGCACAGGAAAAGGCGATAGCCGCCGAGCGCATCCGCTCCGAACGAGACACCCGCTCGCTCGAGATCGAGCGTACCGAGGCGATCGAGGCCGCCGAGCTCAAGCGGCGCGACGCCATCGAACGGCAGCGGATCGGCGTCGAATTGACGCTGGAATCCGAGCGCATCGCCTCGTCCCGGACGCGCGAAGTCCTCAACATCGAGCAGAAGAAGGCGGTCGAGATCGCCGACGAGGATCGGGTGATTGCGCTCTCCGCCAAGCGCGCCGAGCGCGTCGATGCCGACCGACAGGTCAAGCAGGCCGAGATCGTTGCCCGCAAGGAGGTCGAAACCACCGACGTGTCGCGCGAGCAGGCCCTGGATGCGGCAAGGCTCGAGCGGCGCCGCGCCACCGAGCAGCTCGAGATCGCCCGCGTGCAGACGCTGCAGGAAGCCGAGATCGCCTCGCGCGAGGAGGTCGAGCGCGCCCGCATTGCCTCCGACCGAGGTCTGGACGAGGCGCGGATCGGTCGCGAGCGCGACCTGCGCAAGCTGGAGGTGGGACGCGAGCGGGATGTCGAGACGGCGATGATGGAAAAGGCGATCGCCATCCATCAGAAGTCCCTCGAGGAGTCCGCGGCCAGAGCCGCCGCCGAGGAGGCGCGGATTCGCGCGACCGAAGCCGCCGAGCGCGTGGTCACCGCGCGGGAGAGCGAGATCGCCAAACGTCGCAAGACGGTCGAGGTGCTGCTCGCTGAGAAGCAGGCGGAGGAGACCCGCATCGCCGCCGAAGCCGAGCGCGTGCGCGCGGCGGTCGAAGCCGAAGCGCAGCGGCTGCTCAACGAAGCCGAGAACGTTCTCACCGACGAGGCCCGCTACTCGCTGTTCCGCAGGAAGCTGCTCGACCGTATCGAGGGCATCGTGCGCGAGAGCGTCAAGCCGATGGAAAAGATCGAGGGCATCCGAATCCTGCAAGTCGACGGCCTCAATGGGAACGGCAACGGCCATGCCAACGGCTCCGGTCGCAGCGCGACCGACGAGGTGATCGACTCGGCGTTGCGCTACCGCGTGCAGGCGCCGCTGATCGACTCCATCCTCTCCGAGATCGGCGTCGAGGGCGGCAGCCTGGCCAAGATGCCAGGACTGATCCGCGAGGCGCGGGACATGCAAGGCATCCGTGATTCCGCTCGCAAGGGTGGAAGCGAGGGCAAGGCCGCGCCAGCGCCGACAGCGCCGGTCTCAACTGAAGCGCCCACCGAGCGCGGCCCGCGCAAGAAAGGCTAGACGCAGCATGGCAAGGGTCTACGTGTCCTCCGTCGTCAACGCCCGCAACGATCGCGTCTGGGCACGCGTGCGCGACTTCAACGGCCTGCCCAATTGGCATCCCGCGATTGCCGAAAGCCGGATCGAGGGTGGCGAGCCCGCCGACAAGATCGGCTGCGTGCGCGATTTTCGCCTGCGCAACGGCGACCGTATCCGCGAGAAGCTGCTGGGGCTCTCCGATTACGACATGTTCTGCACCTATTCGATCCTGGAATCGCCGATGGGGGTCGAAAACTAT
>JAFAMK010000191.1 GCA_019233415.1 Vulcanimicrobiota bacterium | reverse complement strand
GCAGGGCGACCGCGGCGCCTGCGTCGTCGCGCTCGACCTCAATCCCACGCAGCTTCGGATCGCGACAGCGATCGCGAGCGGCGAGCCGGTCGGGATTGCGCGCGGCCCCGAACACGCCTCGATCGTCGACGACCGCATCGTCGTCGTGCCCTTCGCCCAGGCGGACCTCCGCCGGGAGGTTCCCGCCCTATGAGCGCACGCCGTATCGTCCTGACGTCCGGAAAGGGTGGAGTCGGCAAGACCACTACGACCGCGAACGTAGGCGCGGCGCTGGCGAAGCGCGGGCACCGGGTCGTGCTCGTCGATGCGGACATCGGGCTGCGCAACCTCGACCTCGTGCTCGGCGTCGAGAAGCGCATCGTGTTCGATCTGGTCGAGGTCGTCGAAGGGCGCTGTCAGATTCGCCAGGCGCTGATCAAGGACAAGCGGCTCGACAACCTCGCGATCCTTCCCGCGGCGCAGACGCGCGACAAGACCGCGGTCAGCGAATTGCAGTTCGCGCAGCTCGTCGAGCAGCTCGGCGAGCTCTGCGACTACGTGCTGATCGACTGCCCGGCGGGGATCGAGCACGGCTTCCGCAACGCGATCGCCGGCGCGAACGAGGCGATCGTCGTCACGACGCCCGAGGTCAGTGCGATTCGCGACGCCGACCGCGTGATCGGCAAGCTGCACGAGCGCGGCCTTCCGCTGCGGCTGATCGTCAACCGCCTACGCCCGGAGATGGTTCGTAGTGGCGACATGCTCTCGGTCGACGACGTCACCGACATCCTGTCGGCGGAACTCTTGGGAATCGTCCCGGACGACGAAGAGGTGATCGACACGACGAACCGCGGCGAGCCGGTCGTGCTGCAGCCGGAGTCGCGGCTGGCCGCGATCTACGACAAGATCGCGCGCCGGCTCGAAGGGGAGGTCGTGCCGTTCACGACGTTCGGCGCGCCCGGTTTCTTCGCGCGCATTTTCGGAAAGGCATCGTGACGTGCGTGAGATGATCGAGCAGGAAGCGCCGGCGGCGAGCGCGGTTCCGCGCAAGCGCGGGCGCGCGATCGTCGTGACGAGCGGCAAGGGCGGCGTCGGCAAGACGACGACGACCGCGAACCTCGGCGCGGCGCTCGGCGCGTCCGGCGCGAGCGTCGTGCTCGTCGACGCCGACGTCGGCCTGCGCAACCTCGACATCGTGCTCGGGCTCGAAGCGCGCGTGCGCCACCACGTCCTCGATGTGCTGGAAGGCAGCGCGACGCTCGACGACGCGCTGGTGACCGACAAGCGCGTCCCGACGCTGCGGCTGCTCGCTGCCGCGCAGACGCGCGAGAAGGACGAGGTCGACACCGCGGCGTTTCGCGACCTGATCGCGTCGCTGCGCGACCGCTTCGACTACGTGCTGATCGACTGCCCGGCCGGGATCGAGAAGGGCTTCGCCAACGCGATCGTCGGCGCCGACGAGGCGATCGTCGTCTGCACGCCCGAAGTCTCCGCGGTGCGCGACGCCGACCGCGTCGTCGGCCTGCTCGGTGACGGGCGCAGCGTGAAGCTGATCGTCAACCGCCTGCGGCCGGCGCTGGTGCGCAAGGGCAAGATGCTCTCGGTCGACGACGTCAACGCGATCCTGCGCCTGCCGTTGCTCGGCGTGATCGCCGACGCGCCCGACGTGATCGTCTCGACGAACAAGGGCGAGCCGGTCGCGCTCGACGCGGCCTCGCCGGTCGGCGAAGCCTACCGCCTCATCGCGCAGCGCGTCGCGGGCACGCTCACCGGCGAACCCGAGATTCCGCGCGAGAGGACGTTCTTCGAAAAGCTCTTCGGGAGCCTCCGCTAGTGTTCGAGTTCATCCAGCGCTTCTTCGGGAAACCGGCGTCGAGCGAGACGGCGAAGGAACGCCTACGGCTCGTCCTGCTCTCCGACCACCTCTCGCTCGCGCCCGACGTCGTCGAGTCGCTCAAGCACGACCTGATCGAGGTCATCTCGCGCTACGTCGACGTCGACGCGGCGAACTGCGACGTGTCGTTCGAGCAGCAGGAAGCGGCGGTCGCGATGCTCGCCAACATCCCGATCCTCGGCATGCGCACGCGCCCCACCCCGCCCGCTCCGCCCCCAGACCCACCGACCCCACCCACCGCGCCGCCGAACAGCGGCCGGGGCAAGCGCCGGCGGCGCCGTGCGAGTCCCGCGGGAGCGAACATCGCGGCGCCGGCGCCGCCTCCGGCGCCCGCTCCGGGCGCGCCGGGATTTTCGCCGGTCTAGCGCTCGCACGCGCCGGGCTGGAATCGGGCCGCCGTGCCGAACTGAGCGGCTCACCGCCGTATGGAACGCCCCTGGTACACCCGGTTCAGCTGGCCGCTGGCGATCGCGCCGATCCTGATCACGATCTTCGGGATCGTCTTCATCCGTTCGGCGACGCTGCACGAACCGTACGCGGCCGACGAGTGGCGCAAACAACTGGTCTACGGCGTCGTCGGGATCGGCATGATGGTCGGCGCCGCGTTCCTCGACTACCGTGTATGGCGGCGCTGGGCGCTCCCGCTCTACGCCGTGACGCTGGCGCTGCTCGTGTTCATCACGTTCAAGGGGCACGCGGCGCTTGGTGCGGCGCGCTGGATTCAGATCGGGCCGTTCCAGTTCCAGCCGTCGGAGCCGGCCAAAGTCGTGCTCGCGATCGCGATCGCGGCGCTGCTCTGCCGCGGCTCCTTCCGCAAGATTCAAGAACTGCTGCTTCCGCTCGCGGCGGTCGCTGTTCCGGCCATCCTGATCCTCAAGCAACCCGATCTCGGCACGACGCTCGTCATCGGCGCGATTCTCACCGCCGAGCTGTACTTCGGACTCCCGAACCTCGTCGACTTCGGCTTGTACCTCGGCGGCGTTGCGACGGCGGCGGCGTACGTGCTCACCAGCGAGCACATGCTCAAGCCGTTCCAGCGCGCGCGGCTGCTCGTCTTTCTCGACCCGAAGCTCGATCCGCAGGGCGTCGGGTACAACTTGAACCAGTCGAAGATTGCGGTCGGGAGCGGCGAGTGGTTCGGCAAGGGGCTCTTCCACGGGACGCAGACGCAGCTCAACTTCGTGCCGGAGAACTCGCGCGACTTCATCTTCACCGCGGTCGGTGAGGAGGCGGGGTTCGTCGGCGCGGTGGTGCTGCTCGCCCTCTACGCGGTGACGATCGGCTTCGCGATGCGCGCCGTCTTCGCGGCGAAGGACCGCTTCGGCGTGCTGCTCGCGGTCGGTCTCGTCACGATGCTCGCATTCCACATCGTCGTCAACATCGGGATGACGATCGGGATCATGCCGATCACCGGAATCCCGCTCCCGTTCATGTCGTACGGCGGGAGCGCGCTGATGACCGACTACATCGCGATCGGCATCCTGCTCAACATCGTGTTGCAGAAGGACAAGCTGGTCTTCGGCGACGCGGCGCGCCGCGCGTAGCGCAGAAAGGGCACGAGATGGAAGACGTCACGCCGCTCGAGCGCCTGGAGGAGCACAGCCGCGAGATCGAGGCGCTGGCCCGCTCGATCGCGGTGCGCGCGAAGGCGTTCGGCGGCGAGGTCGGGGCGCGCCCGCGGATCGCGCTGGTCAAGCAGCGGCTGAAGATCGCGCTCGACGAGCTGGAGGACTACGCGTACACGGTCGGCGATATCACCGACGAGTGATTCGGTCGGCAGACCGAGCGACGGGCTGCCGGCCGCGAAGCGGGACCGCAGCGAAGGACCAGCCCGGCACCTTCCGGAAATTCCTGCTCTGAGAGCACCCCGAGGGGCGGTTGCGTGGCCGAACCGGTCGCGTTGGATCGTCCGGGTGCGTTCAACAGATTTCACGATACTCAATTTGCAAGGGCCGAGGGTCCGCCCGCGGCGCCCGCTCGATGACGCAGTTGCGTCGTCGCGATGTGCGCGCGGATGACGGTGCCGTCGTCCCCAGAGAGGCCAGCCACTACTTTGCCGACCGATATCCTGATCTCGAGCGATCCGTGGGAGAACCGCGTCGCGATCCTCGAGGACGGTCGTCTCGCCGAGATCTACGTCGAGCGCGAGGAGCGCGTCATCGGCTCGATCTACAAGGGGAAGGTCGTCAACGTCCTCCCCGGGATGGGCGCCAGCTTCGTCGACATCGGGCTGGGCCGCAACGCCTTCCTGTACGTCGACGACATCAACAAGACGCCGCTCAACATCGGCGACGTCGAGGTCACCTCGGGCCGCAGCGGCTACACGATCACCGAGAAGGTCAGCCGCGGCGACGACGTCCTGGTGCAGATCGTCAAGGAGCCGCGCGGGCTCAAGGGCGCCCGCGTCTCGACCAACATCTCGCTCCCGGGCCGCTACCTGATCCTCATGCCGACCGGCAAGTTCAGCGGCGTCTCGCGCAAGATCGAGTCGGCCGAGGAGCGCAACCGTCTCAAGGCGATCATGAAGGCGATCCGTCCCGAAGGGATGGCGACGGTCGTGCGCACCGCGGCGGCCAATGTCTCGAACGCCGAGCTGATCGCCGACCTCGGCGTGCTGATCCGCATGTGGCACGGCATTCTCGAGCAGTACAAACGCCTCGAGTCGCCGGCGCTGCTGCACAAAGACATGAACCTCGTCTACAAGACGGCGCGCGACTTCATCACGCCGGAAGTCGGCACCGTCTGGCTCGACGACGAGACCGAGACCGAGAACGTCAAGGATTTCATGCGGCTGCTGGGGCCGCAGTACGTCGAGCGCATCAAGTACTACGAGGGCGGCAAGAGGCTCTTCGCCGACTTCAAGATCGACGACGAGATCGCGCGTTTGATGAAGCCGACGGTGAAGCTGCCGTCGGGCGGTTCGATCGTGATCGAGTCGACCGAAGCGCTGACCGTCGTCGACGTCAACTCCGGTAAGTTCACCGGCGGCAAGAACCTCGACGACACGATCGTGCGCACGAACATCGAGGCCGCGTCGGAGATCGCGCGCCAGGTGCGCCTGCGCGACATCGGCGGAATCATCGTCTGCGACTTCATCGACATGTCGTCGGAGGCCGACCGCAACCGCGTCATCGCGGCGCTGCAGGACGGCTTGCGCAAGGACCGCACGCGCTCGACGATCCAGTCGTTCTCGCCGCTCGGACTGTTGGAGTTCACGCGCAAGCGCGTCGGCAAGGACCTCGGCCAGCAGCTGCGCGGCAAGTGCCCGACCTGCGAAGGACTCGGCAGCGTCATGTCGCCGGAGTCGGTGACGATCGGCACGTTCCGCGAAATCCTCGGCCACCGGAACGGTGAGACGAAGCACGTACACATCGCCGCCTCGCCGAGCGTCGCGGCGCAGGCCGAGTACTGGTACGAGGACGAGCGCCTGCAGCTGGCCGAGCGGCTCGGCACGGCGATCGACGTGTTCGTCGACCCGGCCGTCCACCCGGAGCGCCCGCGCATCGTGTGGGGCGACGACAAGCTTCCGACGCTCGGGCCGATCCGAGTCGGCGACGAGTTCGAGGTCGAGTTGCTCAACCTGCGGCTGCCGAACGCGACCTCCGCGGCCGCGATCGTCGCCGGCCGGCTGATCGAGGTCGAGAACGCGGCGAACGCCGCCGGCAAGACGATCAAGATTCGCATCCTCGACGTCGACGGCAGCGACATTCTGGCCGAGCCGCGCACACCGGTCGAGGCGGCGACCGCGATCGGCGAGGGTCGCAAGAAGCGTCGCCGCGGCGGGCGCGGCCGCAAGCGCGAGCTGACCGCGGCCGAGCAGGCCGACGAGCTGCGCGAATTGGCCGAGGAGGCCGAGAAGGGCCTCGGCGGGCGGAGCGCGATCGGCATCTCGACGACCGAGGAGGTCGTCGCCAAGAAGGCCGGTCCTCCGAAGACGACGGCGCAGAAAGCCGCCGAAGGCTCGGTGGCGCTGCTGCCGGGCGAGTCGCTCACCGGCACGCGGGTCGGCGGCGTGCTCCCCGGCGAGAAGCTCTCCGGTGACCGCGTCAGCGCGGGTGGGGCGGTCCTCACCCCGCCGTCGGTCGCGGTGCGCCCGCCGTCGGGCGCCGCCGTCGCCGCCGGGGCGAACGGCGACGCCGAGTCCGAAGCCGATGGCGAAGGGGCCGGGAAGCGCCGCCGGCGCCGTCGTCGCCGCGGGGGCCGCAACGGCGGGGCCGAGGTCGCCGCGCACGCCGGCGCGCCGGCCCAGGCCGGCCGTGCCGCCATCGCGACCGAGCCCGAGGACGACGAGGAAGACGACGAAGTCGTCCCAGCAGCCGCCGGCCAGCCGGCCGCCGTGGGTGAGAACGGCGATCGCAAGCGCCGCCGCCGCCGCCGTCGCCGCCGTGGTCGCGGGGGCGCGGGAGACGGCCAGGCCGTCGCCGCCGCCGAGTCGACCTCGCAGGCCGTCCCGGACCGCCACATCTTCCGCGTCGACGCCGAGGGCGGCGCCCACGCGACCGGCGAAACCGCGCCGCCGACGCCGTCGCGCGCGATCGCGCCATGGAACCGCAAGCGCGGCGACGTCGCCGTCGAGCCGCCGCCGCCGGTGATCACCGCCCCGCCCGACCCGTCGGAGTCGGTCAAGGCGGCCCGGCCGTCGCGCCGCCGGCGGACCGCCGAGGAGCGGTCGCTGGCCTACGGCGGCCAGCTCGAGGCCGAGGCCCCGCCCCGCGCGCTCCCCGCGCCGGCCGACACCGCGGCCCCCGAGGCGGCGAAGCCGCGCCGCGGCGCTGCGAAGACGGCCGCCGCCGAGAAGCCGAAACGCACAACGGCCCGCACCAAGGCCGCCGCGTCGGCCGACGAGGCGCCGAAGACCAAGTCGACGACCCGCGCGCGTAAGACGAGCGCGGCGGCACCGGCCGCGTCCAAGGCCAAGAAGTCGACCGCGACGGCCAAGAAGACTCCCGCCCGCGCGGCGGCGGCGAAGAAGACCCCGGCCGCCAAACCGGCGGCGAGCGCCAAGAAGGCGTCCGCCACCCGCAAGGCACCGGCTGCGAAGAAAGCGACGACGACCCGGAAGAAGCGCTGAGCCTCGCGATCTTCGTCGACTACGACGGGACGATCACGGACGTCGACGGGTTCGACGTCCTGGTCCGGTCGGCGGCCGGCGATCTCGCCTGGACGGCGATCGAGCACGATCTGAAATCCGGCGCGATCACGCTGCGCGAAGCACTGGCGCGCGAGGCCGCGCTGATCCGTTTCACGCGCGCCGAAGCGCTCGCGTTTCTCGAAGCGCGCGCGCCGGTCGATCCCGGCTTCGCGCCGTTCGTGCGCGCCGCGCACGCGCACGGCGCATGGGTCGGCGTCGTCTCGGCGGGGATTCGCCAGGTGATCGGCCCGGCGCTCGAACGCGCCGGCGTCGACGTGCCGGTCTTCGCGAACGACGTCGACTTCAATCCCGCCGGCTGGGCGCTGACGTTCATCGACGACTCGTTGTACGGCCACGACAAAGCGGCGCGCGTGCGCGCCGCGCGCGACGGCGGTGCGCGCACGATCTACGTCGGCGACGGGATCAGCGACTTCGCGGCCGCGCACGAAGCCGACGCCGTGTTCGCAAAAAAGAACTGCGCCCTCGAGCGGTATGCTCGCGAGCGCGGTTTGCCGGTTACGCCGTTCTCGTCGTTCGACGAGATTCGTGTGGCGCTACTGCTGTGAGCCGGGCGTCGGGCTCGCAGGGGTCTGCGCGATCCGGCCGTTGACGTAGTTCAGCGCGGCGACGAGCTGCGGGTCCTGGCTCGGGTCGCCCGGCCGAATCTTCGTGTCCTTCGGAATGTCGCTCTTGATCTCGGGTTCGATCCCGACCGAGTTGATGTCGCGGCCCTTCGGCGTGAAGTAGCGCGCCGTCGTGATCTTGACCGCCGAGCCGTCGCGCATCGGGAAGATCGTCTGCACGACGCCCTTGCCGAACGTCTTCGTGCCGACCAGCGTGCCGACGCCGCTGTCCTGAATCGCGCCGGCGGTGATCTCCGAGGCCGAGGCGGTGTACTGGTTCACCAGCACCGCGAGCGGGCGTGGCGCGATCGCCGTGTTCTCGGCGTCGTACTCGGTGTCGGTCCCCGCGCGCGACTGCACGCTGACGATCGGGCCGCTCGCGATGAATTTCGACGAGACGTCGACCGCCGCGTTGAGGTAGCCGCCGCCGTTGAAGCGCAGGTCGAGGACGTACGCCTTCGCGCCTTCCGAGTCGAGCCGGCGCAGCGCGGTGTTCAGTTCCTGCGCGGTCGTCGCGCCGAACACGGCGAGGTCGACGTAGCCGATGTTCCCGGGCAGCATCTTCGACGAGACGCTGGGCTGGTGGATCGTCTCGCGCGTGATCGTCACCGGATCGAGCTGCTTGCCGCTGCGCAGGATCGTCAGCCGCACGCGCGTCCCCGGATCGCCGCGCAGCACCTGCGTCACGCGTTTCTGCTGAACCTCGAGCTGCGTTGCGCCGTCGAGCAACTGCGGGACCGGCTTACCGTCGATCGCGGTGATGACGTCGTCGGACTGCAGCCCGGCCTTGTCGGACGGGCCGTCGAGGATGACGTTCTCGATGTGCAGGTAATGCGTCTTGTCGTCGATGCTGTACGAGATCCCGACGCCGCCGAACGACGTGCCGTCGAGCCCTTCGTTGAGCGCCGCGTACTCCTTCGGCGAGAGGAAGACCGTGTACCGGTCCTTCACCGAGCCGAGCACGCCGGCGATCGCCGCGTACGTGATCTGGTTCGAGGGCGAGATCGACTCGACCGGCTCGAGTCTCGATGCGTACGAACCGACCGCGCTCGCGACTTCGCGGCTGAGCGCTTCGGCGTTCCCGGCATCGTCGCTCTCGCTCGCGCGCAGCGACGGAAGGACGGGGTTCGTGACGTGGTGCTTCTTGAGGTAGTCGACGATCGCGACGCGCGCGCCGTCGAGCGCGGCCTGACGGTCGACCTTCTTGTAGAAGTCCAGGGTCAGGCGCGCGTAGCTCTCGACCAGCTCTTCGTTCTGCTGGGTCGTGAGCGACGGCGAGGCGGCGGTGGCGGCGGGAACGCGGGCGGTCGCCAGCGCGAGCAGCGCTGCAACGGCGACGGGAACGAGGCGTTTCATCAGGCGTCCTTCTTGCTCTCGATGATCTTCTTGGCTGCGCTGAGCTGCTTGTCGGCGGGTGTGTCGATGATCGGCAGGTCGACGCGCTGCGTCACGACGACGTCGGGGACGATCCCCTTGTGCTGGATGTCGCGGCCCTTGGGGGTGACGTAACGGGCGGTCGTGATCTTGAGCGCGCCCTTGTCCGGCAGGTTGTAGAGACTCTGCACCACGCCCTTACCGAACGTCTTCTCGCCGACGAGCGTCCCGACGCCGTAGTCCTGGACGGCGCCGGCGGTAATCTCCGACGCGCTCGCGGTGTAGCGGTTGACGAGCAGGACGAGCGGTTTGGCGCCGATCGGATGGCCGTTCGCGCTCCGCACGTCGCGGTCGCCGGCGCGGTCGATCGTCGAGACCACCGTGCCGTCTTGGATGAACAGGCTGGAGATGTCGACGGCCGCGTCGAGCAGGCCGCCACCGTTGTTGCGCAGGTCGAGGATATACCCGCGCACGTTGTGCTTCTTGCCGTCGATGAACGCGCTGCGCACCTCGTCGGCCGAGGTCGAGCCGAAGTCGGAGAGCCGCACGTACTCGATCCCGTCCTCGATCTTGGCGCGCACCGACGGGACGTGGATCTCGGCGCGCGTGACGCGCACCGTCGAGGTTGCCGCGCCCTCGTGCCGCTTGAGGGTAAGGCTGACGATCGAACCGTTCGGACCGCGAATCGCGCGCTCGACGTCATCGATCTTCAGCCCGTTCGTCGAGCGGCCGTCGACCGCAAGGATCGCGTCGCCGGGCCGTACGCCGGCCTTGATCGCCGGGTTGCCTTCGATCGGGTCGACGAGGATCGCACCGGTCTTCGGGTCCTGGACGATGTAGACGCCGATCCCGCCGAAGTTGCCGCCGCGCAGTTGCTCGTCGAGCCCGTTGATCTCTTGCGGCGAGAGGTAGGTCGTGTACGGGTCGCCGAGCCCGCCGAGCATCCCGGTCAGCGCGACCTGCGTGTAGACGTCGCGCGGCGCGATGCTCGCGTAGCGCGTCTGCACGGTGGTCAGCGTCTTCTCCAGGATCGCGATGTCGCGCGCGCGCTCGCCGGTCGCCGCGGCGAGCGGGACCTGCGGCGCGCTGACCTTCTTCGCCTTGAGAAACTTCGTGAGGGCCTGCTGCTCGCCGCTGACCAGCAGTTGGTCGGCGACCGGCTTGTAGTAGGTGTGCTCGACGCGCTCGTACGCGAGCTCCAGCATCTGGTGCTGCGGGTCGCCGCCACCGAGCAGGGAGCCGAAGTCGAGGCCGACGATGCGCTGGCCCGACCCGAGCACGATCGTGGGGCCGGCGTCGATCCCTTCGGCCGCGCGCCCGGCGTAGGCGGCGGCGCCGAAGGCGGCGGCCAACACGACGACGGCGGCGGACAAGATGCGGGTGCGGGCGGTCAAACGGCGGTCCTTCGCGAGCGTGGGCGGCGGGTCGGTATTTCCATTGAACCCTACCGGTGGGCGCTTTGTTCCACCGCCTTATCGACGCTTAACGCTACCCGATCACACTTGGAGTATTCCGAGGATTGCTCCCTGGATCAGCGCAGGTAGGACATCGGGTCGACGGGACGGCCGTTGATGCGCACACCGAAGTGCAGGTGGGGGCCGGTCGAGTTCCCGGTCGAACCGGAGGCGGCGATCGCCTGGCCGCGCTGGACGTCCTGGCCGACCGCGACGAAGATCTGCGAGAGGTGGCAGTACTGGGTCGAGAGCCGGCCGCCGTGGTCGATGACGATCATGTTCCCGCACCCGCCGTCGTCCCACCCGGCGACGATGACCCGGCCTGCGGCCGCCGCGGCGACCGTCGTCCCGGTCGCAACCCCGATGTCGATCCCGGCGTGCAGGATGAAGACGTGGGTGACCGGGTTGTTCCGCATCCCGAACGGTGAGGTGATCGGGCCCGAGGCCGGCCACATCAGCTGCCCCGGCGCGCTCGGCTCGGGCGGCACGTCCTCGCCGGCGAGCCGGCGGGCGCGGCGCTCGGCCTCGCGGCGGCGCTCCTCTTCCTCTTGCTTGGCCTGGATCAGCGCTTCGAGCTGGGCCTCCGAGGCGGCGGTCTCCTCGTCGAGTTCGTTGACCTCGGTCTGGACGTGCTGCCGTTCGGCGTCGGCCGCGCTGAGAAGCTGCTGCCGCTGGGCGGCGAGCCCGTCGAGGGCGACCTGCTGCTGGTGCGCCTGCGCCTCGGCGGCCTGGAGTTCGCTCTGCGCGCCGAGCAGCCCGGTCTGAATCGCGACGATGTGCGCCTGGTCGGCCTTGCGGTCGCGGATCGTCGCCTCGTTGGCCTTCACCAGGAACCGCACGTCGTTCCAGCGCTCGACGAAGTCGCCGAACGAGCGCGCGCGCAGCAACACGTCGACGTAGCCGAGGTCGCCGTGCTCGTAGGCGTCGACGAGGCGGCGGTTCAGCGCGTCCTGGTGGCGCTTGAGCGTTGCTTGCGCGGCCGCCAGTTGGACCTTGTTCCACGCGAGTTTCCGCTGCGTCGAGCGCACCTGCGCCTGAAGGTCACCCAACCGGCCGTTGACCGCGGCGATGTTGCGGTTCGTGTCGTCGAGTTGCGCCTGGATCGAACCGACCTTCGCGCGCGCCTCGTCGAGCTGCGCCCGCTTCACGTGCAGCTTCGCGTGCACGTCGTGGATGTGCGCGCGCTGGGCTTGAATCTTCTCGTCGATGCGGCTCTTGGCCAGCGCGAGCTGTGGCAGAAACGCGGCGAGCGCGAGGACCGCGAGCACGCGCTTCACGCGAGTTCGCTCTCCGAGACGACGACCGAGCCGCGCCGGCGCTTCGCCTCTTTCTTCACCAGCGCGGCGCGTTCGCCGATCCGCTCGTAGGTCGCGGGTCCGCGCGAGCCGTTGACGATCGCGATCGACACGGTGCAGTACGGGACGCGCGTGTCGCGCTGCACGCGGCGAATCTCGCGGTCGAAGACCGCGGCGATCGACTCGCCCACGTCGTGCGCGCGTGCCGGCCGCATGACGACGACGAAGTCGTCGCCGCCGACGTGGCCGACGAACGCGTCGCCTTCACCGTATTTGGCGACGGCGTCGGTGATCGTGCTTGCGAGCAGCTTGATGACGTCGTCGCCCTTGGCGAAGCCGAACGCGTCGTTGAACGCCTTGAAGCCGTCGAGGTCGAGGTAGAGCACTGACCACGGCGCGCCGGCCGCGAGCCGGCGCCGGATCTCCGCCTCGATCGGGCCGTTCGCCGGCAGCTTCGTGAGCGGCTGGAGCCCGGTCTCCTCGGCGGCGCGCTTGATCTTGCCGCGCACGCGCGCCAGCATCTCTTCGGGCGCGAACGGCTTGACGAGGACGTCGTCGGCGCCGGCGTCGAGTGCGCGGACCGCGTCGCCGGCGCGCACGCCGGTGGTGAGGACGATCAGCGGGACGTGCGTCCCCTGCGGGTGCGTGCGGATGCGGCGCACGACCGCCGGCCCGTCGTGGCCCGCCGAGAGCACGTCGAGGACGATCGCGTCCGGCCGCGCGCGGTCCAGCGCGGCGAGCGCCGCGTCGGCGTTCGGCGCGTCGACGACGTCGAAGCCGACGACCTCGAAGTTCGCGCGCAGAATTCCGCGCAGGTTCGTGTCGTCGTCGACGAGCAGGATCGTTCCCTGCTCCGTCGTCGTGTCGCCCGTGCGCCGAGCCGTCACGCGCGCAGGTGCCGTCCGACGCTGAACCAAGCTGCGACGAGGCCGACCGCGGCGCCGACGACGAGCAGCTCGCCGCACAGCGTCAGCTCGTTGACGCGGAACGTCACGAACGCGAGCGTCGAGGCGAGCTTCGGCACGACCTGGTGCTCGGCGAGCGCGAGCACGCCGATCGCGAGGGCGGCGCCGAGCACGCCGGCGAGCATTCCCTCGGCGATGAACGGCATGCGGATGTAGAAGTTCGTCGCGCCCACCAACTGCATGATCGCAATCTCGCGGCGGCGTGCGAAGACCGTCAGGCGGATCGTGTTGGCGATCACGATGGCGGCGGAGAGCGAGAGCAGCGCGATCAGCGCGATTCCGGCGCGGCCGAGGACGGCGGCGGTCTTGAGCAGCTTCTGCACGGTGTCGGCCGCGTAGTCGGTCTTCGCGACGCGCGGGTCGGCGGCGATCCGGCGCGCCACGGCCGCGACGGTGTCGGGGTCCTTCACGCGGACGTGGTAGGCGTTCGGCAGCGGGTTCGAGGTCAGCAGGTTGGTGTCGAAGTCCGCGCCGAGGACCTCCTTCATCCGCTTGAGCCCCTCGCGCTTGGGGACGTAGACGGCCGACGCGATCCGCGGGTCGCGAGCGAACGTCGTCGCCAGGTCCTTGGCCTTGGCGTCGTCGATGTCGTCCTTCAGGTAGACCGCGATCTCGATCTGCGAGAGGACGCCGGTCCCGAACGTCTGCAGCGTCTCGCGCACGTACAGGAACGCGCCGAGCAGGACGATCGTGACCGCGACCGTGCCGATCGCGGTGAGCTGCATCCCGGCGTTGCGGGTGAAGTTCGCGAACACTTCACCCAGGAAGAACCGCAGTCTGCCCCAGTCCACGGAAGTAGTAGCCTCGCTCGTCGTCGTGCAGGATGCGTCCGTGCTCCAGGCGGACGACGCGCCGGCGCATCCGGTCGACGACGGCCTGGTTGTGGGTTGCGACCACGACGGTCGTCCCCTTGAGGTTGATACGCTGGAGCAGCTCCATGATCTCGGTCGTATTCGACGGATCGAGATTCCCGGTCGGCTCGTCGCAGAGCAGCAGTTTCGGGTTGCCGACCAGCGCGCGCGCGATCGCGGTCCGCTGCTGCTCGCCGCCGGACAGCTCGCTCGGGAACATCCGGCTCTTGTGCGAGAGCCCGACCAAGTCGAGCGCGCGCGGGACCATGCGCATCACGTCTTTCGTGCGCGTCCCGGTGACCTGGAGCGCGAACGCGACGTTCTCCCACACGGTCTTGTGCGAGAGCAGCTTGAAATCTTGGAAAACCACGCCGATATTTCGGCGCAGCTTCGGCACCCGGCCGCGCCGCAGCGTGTCGACGCGGATTCCGTCGACCACCACTTCGCCGCGGGTCGGAAGCTCTTCACGGTACATGAGTTTGAGCAGTGAGGACTTCCCGGTTCCGGAGTGACCGACCAGGAAGACGAAACTGCCCTTCTCGATCTCGAGATCGACGTCGTCGAGCGCCCGCGTCCCATTCGGGTACACGAGCGAAACGCCGCGGAGTCTGATCATGGGTGAGACGGCGCTCCGGCGTTGGAATTGAACAGGTATTGGGCGAGCCGCGGCTCATACCTTCGACAAACCATGAACTTCGAGCTGACGGACGAGCAAAAAGCGATTCGGGACCTGTGCCGCGCGTTCGCGCGGGACGAGGTCGCGCCGCAGGCCGAGCACAACGACCGCGAGGAGCGCTTTCCGTACGAGCTGGTGCGGAAGATGGCTGACCTCGGCTTGATGGGTTTGCCTTTCCCGGAGAAATACGGTGGCGCCGGTGCCGACACGGTCAGCTACGCGCTCGCCGTCATGGAGATCGCCCGCGCCGACGCGTCGACCGGGATTACCCTGGCCGCCCACGTCTCGCTCGGCGCATCGCCTTTTTACCTGTTCGGCACCGAAAAGCAGAAGGAAGAGTTCCTCGTCCCCCTGGCAAGGGGCGAGAAGCTGTGGGGCTTCGGGCTGACCGAGCCCAACGCCGGAAGCGACGCCGGCGGGACCCAGACCCATGCCGACCTCCGAGACGGCAAGTGGGTCATCAACGGGACCAAGGCGTTCATCACCAACTCCGGCACCGACATCAGCGGCGGGACGACGATCACCGCGGTGACCGGCAAGGACGAGAGTGGCCGGCGCGAGATCTCGACGATCATCGTCCCGCAGGACACGCCCGGCTTCACCCGCTCGAAGAAGTACAAGAAGATGGGCTGGCGGGCGTCGGACACCCGCGAATTGTCGTTCGCCGATGCGGAAGTTCCCGAAGAGAACCTGCTCGGCGAGCGCGGCAAGGGGCTCAAGAACTTCCTGACGATCCTCGATGGCGGCCGCATCTCGGTCGCGGCGCTCTCGGTCGGCCTCGCGATCGGCGCGTACGACGAGGCGTTCAAGTACGCCAAGGAGCGCCGCCAGTTCGGCCAGCCGATCGCGAAGTTCCAGGCGATCCAGTTCAAGCTCGCCGACATGCTCACGGAGATCGAGCACGCCAAGCTGATGGTCCTCAAGGCGGCGTGGGAGAAGGACGCCGGCCTGCCGTTCGAGCTGAGCGCGTCGCTCGCGAAGCTCTACTCGGGCGAGGTCTCGCACCGCGTCGTCAACGAGGCGCTGCAGATCCACGGCGGCTACGGCTTCATGGACGAGTACCCGATCTCGCGCATGTACCGCGACCAGAAGATCAACGAGATCGGCGAGGGAACGAACGAAGTCCAGCGCCTCGTGATCGCCCGCCAGATCGGCTTGTAGACGAATGCTCCAACGGATCGCGCTCGCGCTCGCCGGGTTGTTCGGCCTCGTCGCGGTCGGCGTGCTCGGCGCGCGCCGCGTCTCCGCCCGCCTCGCGAACGGCGCAACCGCACCCGAGTTCACGCTGCAGGCGGCGAAGGGCGACGAAGTCCACACCGTCGACCTGAAGTCGGCGCTCGCCGCGGGACCGGTCGTGCTCTACTTCTTCCCGAAGTCGTTCACGCCCGGCTGCACGATGGAAGCACACCTCTTCTCCGAGCGCATCGGCGACTTCACACAGCTCGGCGCAACGGTGATCGGCGTCAGCGCCGACGACATCGCGACGCAGCAGCGCTTCTCGAATCACGAGTGCAATGCGGCGTTCCTGGTCGCCTCCGATCCAGGACTCACGGTCGCGAAGAAATACAGCGCAGCACTCGTCGGCTCGATCGCAAACCGCACCTCCTACGTGATCGCACCGGACGGAACGATCGCCTACGCCTACACCAACCTCGACGCCTCAAAACACGTCGAAAACACCCTCGCCGCACTCCGGGAACTGAACGCACCCGCAAAGACCTGACGTCAGGCCGGGACGGTCGCTGCGGTGAGTTCGATGCGGGTTGCGCCGGCTTCGGCGGCGGCGTCGGCGAGGTCGGTGCTGGCGGTGAAGAGGATGCACTGGGTTGCGAGCGCGCCGTGGATGAGGACGGGCAGGCAGCGCGCGATGCGGTCGTCGTCCCAGTAGGCGAAGGGGTCGTCGAGCAGGAGCGGCGGCGTTTCGAGCCCTTCGGCGAACATGCGCGCGGTCGCGAAGCGCACGACCAGCGCAACTTGGTCGCGCGTGCCGGAGGAGAGCAGGTCCAGCTCTTCGATCGCGCCGGTTTCGGGGACGCGCACGGTGATCGCGAGCGTCGTCGGGCTGAGCCGAATCTCGCCGTAACGGCCGCCGGTGATCGTGCCGAGCACGTCGGCGCTGTACTGTTCGAGGCGTCGCGCGAAGGCGCGGTGCGCCTCGTCCTTGCGGGTGCCGATCGCGTCGCGCGCCAGCTCGATCGCGCGGCGGAACGCGTCGAGCCGCGCGATCTCGTTGCGCGTCGCGGCGAGCGCCTCGTCGAGCGCGGCGACGTCGGGGACGGCGGCCTCGCCGGCGCGCAGTTCTCCGCCCAGCTCGGCGACGTGGCGCTCGGCTTCGCGCGCGCGGGCGTCCAGTTCGGCGCGTTCGCGTTCGAGCGCGCGCAGCGTGTGCGGATCGTCTTCCGCGGCCGGCTCGACGCCCTCGGCGAGGAGCGCCTCGTACTCGGCCTGCAGCGCGAAGTCGTCGTCGCCGTGCAGAATATCACCGCGGCGCATCCCGAGCATCGCGAGCCGGGCTTCGAGCCCGTCGCGCTCTTGGCGGCGCGCCGCACGCTGCAGCGCGACCGTGCGGCGAACGGTGCGGTCGCCGTCCGCGTCGGCGACGAGCGTCGCGGCGAGCGCGTCGAAATGGGCTGCCGCGGCGGCCGCGGCCGTGCGCGCGGCGTGCGCGCGCGTCTCGGCCTTGCGCGCGGCCGCCTCGCGCGCGGCGAGCGCGACGAACCGCTCGCGGCGGCGCACCATCTCGTCGACCGTCGTGATCCGCAGCGGTTCGAGGACGCGCGCGACCGTGTCGGCCGCGATGCGCTCGTCGGCGACCGCCGCGTCGGCGATCCGCTGGCGCGCGTCGGCCTCGCGCCGCCGCGCGGCGCGCGAACGCGCCCGCGCGAACGCGCCGGCGACGAGAACGAGGGCGACCGCGCTCACGACGGCGGTCCACAGCCATTCGTGCGCGATCGCGACGCCGACGTCGGCCAGCGTCGCAACGAGCGCTGAGGCGACGAGCGCGCCGGCCAGCGTCCGCCCGCCGTCGCCCTCGCGCCGCGCGACCGCCGCTGCATTCGACGCGGAGGCGACCTTCGCGTGTGCCGATTCGGCTTGCGCCGCGGCGGCGCGCAGCGCGGCGTACGCGTCGTCGTCGAGCGTGCCGGCGTCCAGCTTTCGCTCGGCGAGTTCGTCGCGCTCCTGCGGGCTCAGCGCCTCTTCCGCGATGCCGGCTTCGGCCGCTGCGGCGACGCCTTCGGCGCCGCGCCAGGCGTGATATGCGTCGTCGAGCGCGCCGACGCGGTCGGCGGCGAACGACGCGACGTCGTCGAACGCGGCGCGCGCCGTCTGGAGCGCGGCCAATTCGTCGCGATACTCTTTGAGTGCGGCGAGCCGCGCGCGCAGGTGCGCCGCGTGCAGCGAGCGCGTGCGCCGTTCGAGTTCCGCCGCGGCCGCCGCGTCGCGGTCGCGCCGCGCGCGTTCGGCGGCGATGCGTTCGCGCAGCGTCGCGAGCCCGTCCAGCGTCGCGCGTGCCTGTTCGGACGCGCGCTGCTGCTGCTCTTCGAGCGCGCGCAGCTTCTTGAGCGGTGCGTTCTTGTAGGCGCGCTCGGTGCCCACGTGCGCGCGCAGCGCCTCGCTCAAACGCGCGATCGCCCCGAGCGCCGCGTCTTCCTTCGGGCCGCCGTCGAGCGCCTGGGCGAGCGCGGTCGAGACGTCCGCTTCCGCGCCGTCGAACGCGATCGCGCGCTGGCGCACGCACGCCGTCTGCACGAAGACCTCGAGCGGGATGCGCAGGTGCGCCTCGCCGGGGTTGAGCGTGCGGCCGTCGCCGAGCTTCGCGGCGACGTCGGTCCCGCTCGCGTCGTAGACGCGCACGCCCTTCGTGTCGCGCTCGAACGCGCGCTGCACTTCCCACGCTCCGCCGTCGGCAGTTTCGTAGGTCAGCGTCGTCGCGTAGGCCGCGCCGTTCCACGGCCGCCAGCGATCCTTCTCGCCGCGCTGCAAGCCGTAGAGCGCTGCGACGAGCGCCGCAGCGAGCGTCGACTTCCCGGCCTCGTTCGGCCCGACGACGACGTTCAAACCCGGGCCGAACACGAACGCGCGGTCGGCGAGGCGCCCGAAGCCGTCGACGCGCAGCGTGCGAAATCTCACGGCCGCAGGTCCGTTCCGGCGAACGCGCCGACCGCGTAGCGCAGCGCCGCGCGCGCGTCCGTATCGCCCGCTTCGGCGCGCGCGAGCAGGTCGGCGACGGCGCGGCCGCGCACGTTCGGCTCGCGCGCGATCGCCGCGTAGTCGGCGCGCACGGTGTCGTCGATCAGTTCCAGGCCGCCGAGCGCGCCGCCGACGCGGTCGGCGATCAGCTCGCGGTCGATCCGCGTCCCGGGCGCGAGCGTTCCGCGCAGCCGCACGCGCAAGAAGTCGTCGCGGCCGTACGCGTCGAGCGCGCGCTCCAGTGCGGACAGGACGGCGTGCTCGCTCTCCGCGTCGTCGAGCGGGACGTCGGCGTCGATCAGCCGCGTGCGCGCCAGCTCGACGCTCTCCATCTTCACCCGGCCGCCCTTGATGCGCACGACCAGCGCGCCGTGCGCGCCGCGCTCGCCGAACTTGATCGGCTCGGGCGAGCCCGGGTAGGCGAGAAGCGGCTCGTCACCGTCGCGCACGACGGCGCCGCCGTGATAGTGGCCGGCCAGTGCGCAGGTCGCACCCGACGCAACGATCTCGGCGAGCGTGAACGGCGCGGTCGGACGCTTTCCAGGCGGGATGCGCGTTTCGTCGCTCCCGTGGACGAGCGCGATCCGTACCCCGGGGCGATCGAAGCGCGCGCCGGCGAACGGCCGGCCCGGCTCGGCCGGCGCGTGGCCGAAGCCGTAGATCGTCACGTCGTCGTTCAGCGGGTACGCGCTCCAGCGCGGCTCGGCGAAGACGCGCACGTTCGGCGGCCGGTCGTCGCGGGCGTAGAGCGCGCGGGCCGAGTACGGGTCGTGGTTCCCCGGCGCGACGAAGACCGGGCCGCCGAAGCGCGCGAGCTGGGCGAAGACGAAGCGCGCGGTCTGCGGACCGGCTCGCTCAGCTTCGTAGAGGTCGCCGCCGATCGTCAGCGCGTCCGCGCCGCGCGCCAGCGCGAGGTCGACGACCCGCTCGAACGCGTCGGCCAGTGCGGCACGGCGGCGCGCCCCGCCGCTCAGCTCGGTGAAGGCCGTCTCGAGGTGGACGTCC
>JAFAMK010000114.1 GCA_019233415.1 Vulcanimicrobiota bacterium | reverse complement strand
GGTGGAGGATGTGGCGACGGAGCGTGCGCGGGGGACCCACGAGGGTGCGGACGACGTAGATGAAGTCGGACTCCTTGGACTGGATCTGGGCGAGGATGTTCCAGCGGACGGGGTCGGACTTGGCGTCGGCGACGGCGTTGGGCTAGGCGTGGGTGACGGGGTCGGACTCGGAGTCGGCGATGGCGTCGGGGTTGGCGTGGCCGTCGGCGTCGGGCTCGGCGTGGGCGACGGAGTCGCGCTCGGCGTTGGCGACGGCGTCGGGGACGGCGTGGGACTCGGCGTAGGGGACGGGGTGGGCGTCGGCGTGGCGGTGGGAGGCGTGACGGTCGTCGCGCTCGAGCCGCGGCCGCCCGTGGCGACCGCGACGCCTGCCGCGAAGAGGCCGAGGACCTCGGCCATCCCGACGGCATCGCCGCCGCCGGCCGCGCGTTCGGGCCGGGGGCGGTTCGGCGTCGGCGGTGCGCTTGCGGTGGGCGCGTTCGACGGAACGCTCGTCGATGTCGGCGCGCCGGTCGCGGCCGCGCTGCTGCTCGCCGCCGGATTCGGGTCGGCGGCGTCCTCCGCCGTGCAGCTCGCCGCACTGACCGTCGCTTCGGAGGGTCCGTCGACGGCGACCGTTTGACAGCCGCCGAGGTGCAGCGTGCTCGTGCCGGTTTCGACCGTCACGCCGTCGTCCGCGGTCGCGTGCTGCGCCGGCGGCACGAAGCGCAGTGTGCCGCGCGCCATGCGCACGACCGGCCGGCTGCCATCCGCCGAGCGAATGAGCTGCACGATGCTGCGCTCGCCGAGGACGAGGCGGGCGCCGTCCGCGAGGCGCAGCTCGCCGCTTGCTGCCGTTCCGGTCGCCGCATAGCCGCCTTCGGGGAGCGACGTGCGGTCGGCGACGACGCGCACGGCCGCGTTCGCGTCGTCGCGCTCGGCGAGCAGGCCGGTCCGATGGACGAGTTCGAGCGTGCCCGGCGAGGCGCCGTCCGTCGCGACGGGTGACGAGCCCACGACCACGACCCCGGCGAGGAGGGCGGTCCACACCCGGTGCGCGACGTTCATGTCCTTGGTATCGGCCGGCGGCCCAGAACCGCGTACCGCGCGGGCGGCGTAGGTCTGGCATGAGATCAGCGCTCCTCGGCGCCGCAGCGCTCGTCGCACTGCTGGCCGCCGCGCCTCCACCCAAGACGGGAACCGTCGTCCACATCCGCGACGACAAGTTCCAACCCGCCTCGATCACCGTGAAAGCCGGTGAGAAGGTTACCTTCATCAACGACGACGACGATGCGCACACCGCGACCGCCGACGACGGCTCGTGGGACTCCGAGGGGCTGAACCAGGGACAGAAGTGGGTTCACGCCTTCACGAAGAGCGGCACGATCAAGTACCACTGCACCGTCCACCCGTTCATGCACGGCACGCTCGTCGTGAAGGTCGCGAAATGAAGCGCCGCGACTTCGTCGGCCACGTCGCGTGGACGGGCGCCGGCATCCTCTACGTCCTCGGCGCGGAAGGGCTCGTGCGCGCGACCGCGCAGGCTGAGCCGAACGCGTTCTCGTTCGTGCAGATCAGCGACAGCCACATCGGCTACACCGGCCCGGCGAACGACGACGTGCATGCGACGCTCGAAAAGGCGGTCGCGGCGATCAACGCGATGCCGGTGCAGCCGGCGTTCGTGATCCACACCGGCGACATCACGCATCTCAGCAAGCAAACCGAGTTCGACGACGCACGCTCGATCCTGAGCACGCTGCGCGCGCCGCTGATCACGATCCCCGGCGAGCACGACGTGATCGGTGCCGAAGGGCCGAAGCGCTACGCGGCGTCGTTCGCGCGCAAGGATGCAACCGGCCGTGGATGGTCGTCGTGGGACCAGGGCGGGATCCACTTCGTCTCGCTGATCAATGTCGGCGAAGGCGAGACGATGGGCGTCCTCGGCGACGAGCAGCTCGCGTGGCTCCAAAAAGACCTGGCGCCGAAGTCGCCCGACACGCCGCTGGTCGTGTTCGGCCACGTTCCGCTCTTCGCCGTCGACCCAGAATGGGGCTGGTCGACGAAGGACGGCGTCAAGGCGATCGCGATGCTCAAGCGCTTCTCCGCCGCGACCGTGCTCAACGGCCACATCCACCAGATCGTCGAGCACTCGGAAGGATCGATCCGCTTCGCCACGGCGCGCGCGACCGCGTTCCCGCAGGCGAAGCCGTACACGCCGGGCGCCAAGCCGGGACCGCTCAAGCCGGCACCGGGAACGCTCCTCGACGTGCTGGGCTACCGCACCGTCGACGTCGAGGGACGGGCGGCGTGGAACGACCATTCGCTAGCCCAGGCCTGACGGTCGTCGAAGGGCGCCCCATGGCGCTCGACGGGCCGGCGTTCGACCGCGCGTACCGCACCTACGCGGCGCGACTGCGCGCGGTCGCCTTCGCCGTGCTGCACGACCGCGATGCGGCCGAAGATGCCGTTCACGGCGCGCTCACCCGGATCTGGAGCAGCGGTGCCTACCGCCCCGAGCGCGGCGCGCTGCTCCCGTTCCTGATCGCCTGCGTGCGGCGCGAGGCGCTCGACACGTTGCGCGGTCAGAAGCGGCGGCATCTGCGCGAAGTCCGCGCGAGTGCCGACGACCCGATCGCGATCGACGAGACGGCCGCGATCGACCCGATCGAGGCGCGCCGCGTGCGCGTCGCGCTCGACCAACTGCCCGACGTCCAGCGCGACGTGATCATGCGCGCCTACTTCCAACACCGGACGCTGCTGGAGATCGCGCGGGAAACGGGGACCCCGCTCGGTACCGTCAAGAGCCGCCTCGCCGGCGGCCTGCGACGCCTCCACACCGTCCTCTCCGGAGACCATCTGTGAACCATCTCGACGACGACGCCGAGCTCTACGCGCTCGGCTTGACCGACCCCGAGCGCACGGTGGAAATCGAAGCGCACCTCGCGACTTGCGAGGAATGCCGCGCGCGCGTCGTCGCCGCCGAATCCGCCGCCGCCGCGCTCGCCGCCACGCTTCCGCCGATGCCGGCGGTTCGTCGTGCGAACCCGTGGTGGGCAGGACTTGCAACGGCCGCCGCCGTCGTCTTCGCCGCGACCACCGCGCTCGAAGGAAACGCCGCGCACGCCGCATCGGCGCAGCTGCAGCGCACCGACACCGCGCTCGTCGCGATCGCCTCGTCCCACTTCGGCCACACGACGCTGACCTCGCAGCCCGGGATCATCGCAAAGGCGATCTATTCGCACGACGGCACGTGGTGCTACGTCGTCGCGAACGGCGCACCGCGCGGCGCGCACGTCGTCATGCACCGCGGCGCGGCCGTGCGCGACATGGGCGCGCTCGACTCAGGCGCCCCCGCAACGCTCTTCGTCCACAACCCCGGTCACGCCGACGAGATCACGATCGTCGCCGACAACCACGTCGTCGCCCACGGCGTGCCGGCCTACTAGAGCGCCTGCGAGCCGACGTCGGCGCGCAGTGCGCCGAGGTGGTCGGCGACGCACTCGTCGACCAGCACCCAGCGCGGGCCGACGACGTCGAAGACGGCATATGCCCCGTTCTCGACGCGCACGCTCCAGAACGCATCGAGACTGCGGCCCGTCGCGTCGACGAGCGCAACGCGCACGACCGCGTCGTGCGTGGTGACGAGGGTCGGCGTCTGCGGCGCAAGCGCCGCTGCAAAGCTGCGCCAGCGGTCGAGCACGTCCTGCACCGACTCACCACCCTCGAACTGCACGTGCGCCGGATCGTGCCGCCAAGCGCGATAGCGGTCCGGATCGTTCGCCGCGAGTTCGTCCCGCAAACGTCCTTCCCACGTGCCATGCGCGATCTCGATCAGCCGGTCGTCGATCTCGACCGGCACGTGACGACGCTCCGCGGTCGGCTGCGCGGTCGCGGTACAACGCAGCAGCGGTGAGCTGACGACGCGGCCGACGGCGGCCGCATCCATCGCGCCCGCCAGCGCCGATGCCTGCCGCACGCCGAGCGGACTCAGCTCCGACTCACGCCGTCCTTGATACCGGCCCGCGAGATTCCACGTGGTCTCACCGTGCCGTGCGAGATACACGCGCATGACGCACTGTTCACGGCGCGCGTGAACCTTTCCGCTCACCTCCCCCGACCGACCGGCATGACGACGACTGCGCGGCGCATCTTCCGATGAACGCGAACGCCGACCGCGCGAAGCGGTTCCTGGTCTACGGATTCGCGATCTCGGTCGTCGTGCATCTCGTGCTGCTGCCGTTCGCGCGCACCATGCCCACCGTATCCGCCCGCGAGCCCGACCCCGACGTCGTCTACCGAACGCGCATCCCGACGCCGCCGCCGACCCCGCGTCCAACGCCGACTCCGGCACCGACGATCCGTCCAACGCCACCGCGCGAGCCGCATCCGACGCCGGCGCCGCACCGGCGCATCCGTATCGTCACGCTTCGCACCGACACGCACCACAGCGGCGGCCCCGTCGAACCACCGAACACGCACACCGACGGCGATCGCCGCGGAGACGTGGGTGCGAACGGGACGGAAACCGCCGGCCCATCCGTGGCCACAGCGCTGCCTACGATGACGCCCACCCCGACGCCGACACCACATCCAACGCCAACACCACGCTCGTGCGCGCGTCCGAACGTCCCAGCAACGACCGTGCACGCGCTCGAACCCGACACGCCCGCGCTCGCTGAACAGCAGGGCATCTCCGGCACCGTCGAGGTCGTCGTCTCACTCGACGCGCAAAGCCGCATCGTCGCGACCCGCATCCAGCACTCGCCGAGCGCGGTACTCAACGCCGCGGCTCTCGCCGCAGCGCGCGGCTCGCAGTTCCGAACCGAGATTCAAAACTGCGAGCCGATCGCCGCCGACTACCTCTTCTCCGTCGACTTCACGAGCCAGTGAAGCCGCGGTGGTGTGGCGTCAGTTCGGGAGGACTTCGATGACGCCCATCATGCCGTGGTCTTCGTGGAACAGCATGTGGCAGTGGAAGACGAAGACGCCGGGGTCGACGTTGCGGAAGTCGATCAGGATCTTCGTCAGGCTGGGCTTCATCAAGGGATATTGGTCTTTCGTGCTCGGATTGACGAGAGACGCCGCTGGGAGCGCGATGCTGTCGAGGAAGACCTGCTGGAACTGGTTGGTCGCCTCGAACGGGCTCTTCAGCGCGACGAACGTGAGCTGGTGGATGTGGAACGCGTGGATTTCACCCGACGCGTTGTAGATCGACCACTCCTCGACCGCATGCTTGTGGACCTTGATCCACGGCATGTACGGATAGTTCGTGTTGAGCGGGTTGCTCGGGGCGAGGAAGAACGGCCGTTCCGTGTAGTTGCTCGCGAGCACCGTCCGTGGCGGGTTCGGGCCGTTGTACTCGCCGGTTTCGGTGACGTTCCAGTTGCAGCACGGTGAGGACCGGTACATCGTGAACGTGATCGCGCGCGACTTGGTGACCTTGGGCAGGTCGTGCGCGACGAGCAGTGCCGCCGTGGTCGGTTGCGTGTGCTGCTGCACGGTCGCGGTCGGGACTGCCATCGAGCGTTTGGCGGTTGGACCGACGAACGGCTGGATGCGCAGGATGTTGCGGCGTGGGATCGTCGCGCCGAAGTAGCCTTCGCAGAACGGCGTTCCGTCCGCGCTGACCTGCGAGGACGTGCCGGCGAGCGAGACGATGGTCAGCGTCCGTCCGCGTTCGTACACGGCGATGTCGACGCGGCCGGAGGGCGGAACGAACACGTTCGGTTCGACGACGACCGACGGTTTCAGCGGGTCGATCTTCGAGGTCTCGAAGTTCCAGTTCACCGGGACGCCGTCGCGCGCGAGCACCGAGAGCGGTACGACCGTTCCGCCGTCCATGACGGTCTGGATGTTCACGTACGCGTCGGACGCCGCGTTGAGGATGCGATACCGGCGGACGGTGTTGATGAGCTGCGTGACTTGCGGCCCGACGCTCGGCGTCGCTGTGCCGCCGAGGACGACG
>JAFAMK010000027.1 GCA_019233415.1 Vulcanimicrobiota bacterium | reverse complement strand
CTAGAGACCGACGCTCGCGAGTAGTGCGCCTTCGGCGAGGCTGCGCAGCTTTGCGTACGCGATCTCGCGCGCCATCGGTGCCATGCCGCAGTTGGTCGAGCAGACGATCCGCTCGTCGGGGAGGTGGCGGCGCGCGAGTTCGATCGTCGCGCGCACGTCGTCGGGGGTTTCGACGCGGTCCGAGGCGACGTCGATCACGCCGACCGCAACGACCTTGTCGCCGGCGAGCGCAAGGACTTCGGGCGGAACGTGCGAGCCGGCGAGTTCGATCGAAATCTGCTGAACCGCGCTCTTTGCGAGCAGCGGCAGGACGTGCGCGTACTGATCCCAGCGCTCGCCGAGGTTCGCCTTCCACTGCACGTTCGCCGGAATCCCGTAGCCGTAGCAGACGTGGACGGCGGTCGTGCAACCGGCGCCGTTGAGCGCGGTGTCGAGCGCGTCGATCCCCCACGCCGCGACCTCGTCGAAGTAGACGTTGAACGCGGGCTCGTCGAGCTGCACGACGTCGACGCCGACCGCGACCAGCTCGGCAATCTCCTCGCGGATCGCGCGCGCGAACGCAAACGCGAGATCGCTGCGGCTTCCGTACGTCTCGTCGACGACCGTGTCGACGAGCGTCATCGGGCCCGGGATCGTCACCTTCAGCGGGCCGTGGGTCAGCGTGCGCGCGAAGCGCATCTCGTCGACGTGGATCGGCGCGGTGCGCCGCACGTGGCCCGTTACCGTCGGGCAGACGGCCTCGTAGCGGTCGCCGCGAATCCCGCGCTTCTGGCGTCTGCCGGAGTCGACGCCGGCGAGCCGTTCGGCGAACCCGTGCACGAAGTGCTTGCGGTTCTGCTCGCCGTCGGTGACGACGTCGATCCCCGCCCGGACCTGCTCGGAAACGGCGATCCGGGTCGCGTCGCGCTGGGCCTCGGCCAGGTCCGTCCCCTCCAGCCGCCAGCTCGGGAAAATGCGCTCGGGCTCGGCCAGCCAGGCCGGCTTGGGAAGACTCCCGGCGATCGTCGTGGAGAACGGCATGGCGCTCCCTTCGCCGCCGGCCCCCCGATTTCGCTCGTGCGGTCAGCCTTTCGCCGGGTCGCTTGCCGCCGGGCGGTACGTCCCGAACGACCAGAGGTTCCCCTCGAGGTCCTGGGCGGCGTACTCGCGGGAACCGTAGTCCGTGTCCTGGAGCGGGCGCACGATCGTTGCGCCGGCCGCGACGGCGGCGTCGTGGTGCGCGTCGATCTCGGCCACGTAGACGTAGACGCCGCCGGTAACCTTGCCGCCGACCTCCGCCGGCGTCGCGGTCCCGAGAGCGTCCTCGCGCGCGCTCCCGAGCATCACGATGCCGTTCCCGAGCTTCAGCTCGGCGTGGTGAACGACGTCGCCCTCGCCGTAGACGACGTGCTCGCGCAGCCCGAAGGCGCGTCCGAGCCAGGCGATCGCGGCGCGTGCGTCGCGGTAGCGGAAGAACGGATAGAAGGTGGGTGCGGTATCGATGTGCGTGTCGGTCATGGGCTGATCGTACCTCCGTGCCGCCGTGGCGGTCCGCACTGATTCGCGAAACCGCGCCGTAACCCGCTCGACACCGAACATACCTCGGAAACACAGCGGAAAACGCGATGCACCTAGCATTGCGGCGTGTCGGATTCGCAGCGTTCGTCCGGTGCGCCACCGTGACGGCAAAAGAACTCGCGCGCCTTGCGGAAAGCAACGGTTGGTATTTCGCGCGCCAATGCGGAAGCCACCGGATTTACAAGCATAAACATAAACCTTACGACATCACCATTCCGGATCATGGATCGCGCGAAGTGAGGAGGGGGTTATGCAAAACGATCTTGAAGCAGATCGCAGGAACATGGAAAAAAAGACAGTGACATATTTGATCGTTCCGGAGCCCGCGGAGGGAGACGTTGCATATTTTGCAATCGCACCAGATCTGCCGGGACTACTCATGTACGGTGAGACGCGCGACGAGTTGATCGCGAACGCGCCTGAGGCGATGACCATCTATTTCGACGCGATGAACGAAGACGGGCACGAGATTCCCGAGCCGGGAACATATCCGGTCGAGCGCATCTACGACATGGAAGAGCCGGTCGCGATTACGTTCGAGTACGCATACGATCCGGCGAACGTTCACTGGGATGCGGCTCGATAAGTTTTTGAAGGTGTCGCGGCTTGCGAAGCGGCGAGCCGAGGCGAAAGACGGGATCGACGCGGGGCGGATCAAGAAAAACGGACAGTCGCTCAAGCCGGGGTATGAAGTCAAGGTCGGGGACGTGCTGGTCATTCACTACCGGACGAAGTTTTTGACCGTGCGCGTGCTGATGGTGCCGGAGCGCGTGCTGCCCTCGCTGAAACCGGCCGACATGTACGAGATCGTCGAGGAACGCAAGGACGACCCCGTCGACTGGCTGGGCTGATGGCTGAGCGCTCCCGGCTCTCCGCCGACGCGAAAGACGCGCTCGCGCGCGAGGTGCCGAAGGACGCCGGCGCCCGGGCCGCGTTGCGCGCTGGGCTCGCATTTTACGGCGGGATCGAGGTCGGCGGGCAGCTCGTCTTTCGCACGCGCCGGCCGGCCGTGGCCCGGCTCGCCCGAACCCTATTCGAAGAACAGCGCAGCGCAGCACCGGTGCGGCGCGGGCACGACACCCGGCTCTACAAAGCGACGACGTTCGCAATCGACCTCGGCCCCATCCTCATCCCCCGTCATCCAGGGCTCGTCCCCCGTCACCCTGAGCCTGTCGAAGGGCCCGCGGCGCCGCCGAAGCCCAAACGGCGCGCCGAACGGCGGGCAGAGCTGCGCGCGGCCTTCCTGTGCACGGGGTCGGTCGCGGCGCCCCAGCACGGCTACCATCTCGAGTTCGTCGCGCCGGACGACGCGCGTGCCGACCG
>JAFAMK010000378.1 GCA_019233415.1 Vulcanimicrobiota bacterium | reverse complement strand
GTGCCGTTCGTCACCGTGCGGCGCAGCGTGGCGTCGTCGACTTGATAGCTGATCGTCAGAGTCGCGCTGTCATCGAACGTGCGCCCAGTGAAGCGTATCGGTGACGCACTCGTCGTTGACGTGGAGCCGCTCCCTTCGGACGATTCGATCTGCGCCGTATTGTCGTCGCCTTCCCGAATGCGTTCGAACGACGTGTACGGGACACCGCTGGCATCCGTGCTGTCAGCCGCCGAGAAGATTTCGTGCAGCGCGGGGCGTTTGGGAAGTTCGGACACATCGAAGAACGAACGCTCTGTCGGCCGCACGCCGGTTCCGGTGCAGTGCCAGTGTCCCTGCAGTGCGTGCAGCGTGTCTTCCGCCGCTGCAGCAGGAGACAGGGCCGTCGTGGAAAGCAGAAGGGGGACAGCAAGAAAGAGCGGCCCAATCGAACGCATGAGCGGCCTCTACGCGCTCTGCGCAGCCGGACCCCTCATTATCTTGGCGGCTGGGCGTTAATTTGCTGTTGGGCTGAGGCGCAGAGGTCTACTGCCGAGCGGGCTTCGGTGATGACGTTGACGTAGCGGCCGGCTTTTTCGTCACGTTGGGCGGCGTCGAGTTGGCGGGTGGCGGCGGAGGTGTTCGGGGAGTTGCGGGCGGTGCAGGCGGCGACGGCGCCGCGGGCTTGGGCGACGAAGGCGTTCGCGTCGAGGGCGGCGACGCTGCCGCCGGCGATTGGGAACGGTTGTGTTTGCAGCGCGCTCGCTTGCGGGATCGTCGATTGCAGGATCGGGATTTGCGTTGCGGGCGTGTGGTTTGCGTCGATGAGGGCTTGGATCGCGGCGGCGCGTGCCCCGTTGAGGTCGCCCATGTTGTAGCGCTGGATCGCGGCTGCGGAGTTGAGCGATGCGCTCTGTGCTTGGCCGGGGTTCGTTGCGGCGGCGCGTGCGGCCGCCATCATTGCGTCGAGCACGAGGTTCGCCGTCGGGGTTCCGGGCGCGGGCGGTCTCCCCGCGGGGACGATGGTCGTCTGCGCGAGCGCGGCTGCGCTCGTCGCTCCGGCGAGCGTCAGTGCACATAGCGTGGTTGCTGCAATGCGGGCGATGCGATGCATGCGGGCTGCTTCCACGTTCATGCGGCTGCTTCCACGGTGATCGCCTGGCCGTTGTAGTCGACGCGGGCGGTGTGGCCGGTGGCGAGGGTGCCGCGGAGGATGGCTTCGGAGAGCGGCGTCGTGACGTGGCGGGCGATCGCGCGGGCGACGTAGCGGGCGCCGCTGCCCTGCGATGAGGATTCTTTTGCTAGGAAGCGACGGGCTTGTTCGGAGAGGTCGAGGTGCATGGCGTGCGCGCCGAGACGTTCGGCGAGTTGCGCGACTTGGAGGAGCACAATTTGCTCGATTTCGCGGGGGCCGAGTTCGGCGAAGACGACGACTTCGTCGATGCGGTCGATCAGTTCCGGGCGCAGCGTCGCTTCGAGTTCGTCGCGGTCGAGGTTGGAGGTCAGCACGAGGATCGCGTGGCGGAAGTCGATCGTGCGGCCTTTGGCGTCGGTGACGCGGCCGTCGTCGAGGATCTGCAGCAGGATCGCAGCGACGTCGGGGTGCGCTTTTTCGATCTCGTCGAACAGCACGACCGAGTACGGGCGCCGGCGGATTGGCTCGGTGAGCTGGCCCGGTTCATCGTGTCCCTGATACCCGGGCGGCGCGCCGAGCAACCGCGAGATCGTGTGCGCTTCCGTGTACTCCGAGAGGTCGAGCCGCACCAATGCGTCGTCGGTCCCGAACAGCGCGTGCGCGAGGGTGCGCGCCAGCTCCGTCTTGCCGACGCCGCTTGGGCCGATGAACAGAAAGCCGCCGACGGGTTTGCGCGGGTCTTTCAGGCCCGCGCGGGCGCGGCGGATCGCTTCTGCGACCGCGCGCACGGCGTGGTCCTGGCCGACGACGCGCGCGCCGAGCTGCTCCTCGAGCGCGAGCAGGCCGGCGCGCTGAGCGTCGGTGATCGTGCCTTGCGGAATCCCCGTCCAGCGCGAGACGACCGCGGCGACCTGCGCGACGTCGACGCGCGCCGCGCCGCGCATCGCTGCGCCGGCGGCGGCCTCGTCGACGACGTCGATCGCTTTGTCGGGGAGGTAGCGGTCGGCGATGTAGCGCGCCGCGAGCGACGCGGCCGCTTCGAGCGCGTCGTCGTCGATCTGCACGCCGTGGTGCGCCGCGTACTTCGGCCGCAGTCCCGACAGGATCGCGACGGTTTGGTCGATCGTCGGCTCGTCGACTTGCACCGGCTGGAAGCGGCGTTCGAGCGCGGCGTCGGACTCGACGTACTTGCGGTACTCGTCGAACGTCGTCGCGCCGATGCACTGCAGCTCGCCGCGCGCCAGTTCCGGCTTGATCATCGAGCTGAGGTCGAGCGAACCTTCCGCCGCGCCGGCGCCGACCAGCGTGTGCAGCTCGTCGATGAACAGGATGACCTCGCGGCCGGCGCGCTTCACTTCATCGAGGATGCGCTTCACGCGGCCTTCGAACTCGCCGCGGTACTTCGTTCCGGCGACGAGCGGGCCGAGCGAGAGCGCGAGGACGCGCTTTTCGCGCAGCGCTTGCGGAACGGCGCCGCGCGCGATGCGCTGCGCGAGGCCCTCGACGATCGCGGTCTTGCCGACGCCGGGCTCACCGATCAGGACGGGATTGTTCTTGCTGCGGCGCGCGAGGATCGAGACGACGCGTTCGACCTCGTCGTCGCGCCCGATCACCGGGTCGAGCTCGTTCTTCTTCGCGGCGTCGGTCAGGTCGCGCGAGTACTGCGCGAGCGTCGAGGGGCCGCGGAAGACGCGGCCGAGGTCGCTCAGCGGCTGTGCTCCGGGCGCGGGCGGCTCGGCGCCGGGCTCGCGGCGGCGGTTCGCGGCGTCGAGCGCGACGGCGGCGCCGCCGAACAGGACGGCGGCGGCCGCGGCGGCGCCGAGGAGCGCGAGCGGAGCGCGGCGCCGCTTGCGCGCGCACTCCTCGCACACCTCGGCTTCGACCCAGCGGCCGGCACGAAGCGCGTAGTCGCGGACGCTGGCCGGCTTGGCCCGGCAGACCTCGCAGGTGGCGGTCATCTGCGCTCACCTACCCGCGCCGGGGTGGGCCGGTTTCGTGGAGACCCTTCGCGCTACGGCGCGACCTCGTAGGTGATGGTGACGTTCGCCGTCACGGTCAGCGCGCTCGGCTGGACGTCGGTCGGGACCGGCGCTGCCGCCATCGCCATCCGTTCGGCACCGAAGACGACCGGTCGAGGGCCGATGACCGAGCCGCTGCTGATGTCGAGAACGCGGACGATGCGGACGTGCGCGGCGGCGGCGAGTGCGTGCGCCTGCGCCTCGGCGTCGGCGACCGCGGCGGCCTGCGCCTGCCGGTACGCGCTGCGCTGGTCGTGCAGTCCGAACGCGATCCCGTCGACGTTGCTGACCCCCGACGACACCGCCGCGTCGACGATCGCGCCGGCCTGGTCGGTGCGGCTCGCGGTCACCGCGAGGCCGCGGTTTACGACGAAGCCGTAGCGCTGGGGAAACTGCTGGTTCGCCTGCTGCGGGTGCGGGTTGTAGTTCAGCCCGTAGGAGGTCGTCCGGATCGCGGACGCCGGCACGCCGAGGCCCGCCAGCTTCGCGACCAGGGCGTTGTAGGTGGAATTGTTGGCCGACGTGGCCCGGGTCGCGTTGTCGTCGTTCGTGATGATCGTCAACGAAACGATCGCTTGGTCGGGATTGCGGTCGATCGCGCCTTGGCCTCCGACCGTGATCGTCGAGACCCGCGATGACGAGGCGCCGTTCTGGGCGAGCGCCGGTGAGGTGGCGGCAAGAACCGCCAGAACGGCGGCTGCCAAGGGGATAGTCTTCATATATTTCTGGGAACGCGGCAGGCGAGCATCGCGTCCCGCAATGCGGGAAAAAGCTGTCGGAGGGCAAGACATGGATTTACTCAGTTGGCTGATCGTGGGTCTGATCGCGGGGTTCCTCGCGAAGTACGTCGTGCCGGGCGAAGGCCCCGGCGGGATCCTCGGCGATCTCATCATCGGCATCATCGGCGCCTTCATCGGCGGCTGGGTGTTCAACGCGTTCGGCCATGCCGGCACGACCGGCCTGAACCTGTGGAGCATCCTCGTCGCGTTCGTCGG
>JAFAMK010000371.1 GCA_019233415.1 Vulcanimicrobiota bacterium | reverse complement strand
GCCGCGACGATGGTGTCGAAGTGCCCGGTGTTGCGGCGCACCGCCGCATCGAGCTGGCCGGTCAGGTCGTTGATGTTCCGGCTGCCGCTCGCGAGCGCGACCTGCAGCGTGCTGGTCAGCGTGTCGATCCGCGCCGAAAGCAGCGTGAAGGCTTGCTTCGTCGTGACGCTGACGTCGTTGGCGTTGTTCAGCGCCGACTGCAGCGTGTTGAGCAGCTTCGGCTCGCGCTGCTCGAGTTCGGCGAGCATCGTGTCGAGCCGGCGCACCTCGCCCTGGCCCTGGTCGAGCAGGTCCTGGACCGTCGCGGGGTTCGTCCCCCTCGGCTGCTGGTCGATCGGCAGAACCTCGCGCGGCAGGACGGCGACGGCCGCGGGCGCGTTCGTCGGCCCCCCCTCGATACCCGGCGTGGGCCGTGGAACGACGGGGACGATTTCGAGCGACGAGTCGCCGGTCAGCGGCGCCTGGATGATGAAGTTCGCGTTGCGCGGGACGTCGACGTTGTTGTTGATCGCGAGGATCACTTCGACCGTGAAGTCGTCGGGGATCAGGTTCGTCTGGTCAACGATGCCGACCACGACGCCGCTTTCGTAGACCAGCGCGCCCTTGTGCAGGCCGGCGGCGGACTTGAAGTGGATGCCGATCTTGTAGCGCCCCTGCGTGCCGACGTTCGCCAGCACCAGGGCGAAGCCGAACAAACCCGCCAGGGCGACGATGGTGAAGATGCCGACGAGAGCTTGTCTGTTCATAGAATCAACGAATCAAATCGGGATCGGCCCGACTTCGCTCCCCTGCAAGAACTGCTGGACGATCGGATTCGGTGACCGCCGAATCTCGTCGACGGTTCCATAGGCGACGATCGCGCCCTCGAACAGCATCGCGATGTAGTCCGCCATCATGTAGATGCTGTCGAGGTCGTGGGAAACGACGACCGCGGTCCCGTTGAGCCGCCGGCGGAGCTTCACGATCGTGTCGGTCAGCACGTGGGTGATGATCGGGTCGAGCCCCGTCGTCGGCTCGTCGTAGAGGACCGCCTGCGGGTTCGTCACGACGGCGCGGGCGAACCCGGCGCGCTTGACCATCCCGCCCGACAGCTCGGCGGGATAGCGGTCCTCGACGTGCGCGAGCCCGACCGACTCCAGCGTCTCCGAGACGATCTTCTTGATCTCGGCCGCCGGCTTCTTGGTGTGCTCGCGCAGCGGCAGCGCGACGTTCTCGCCGATCGACAGCGAGTCGAACAGCGCCGAGAACTGGAACGCGAACCCGATCGTGCGGCGCAAGTCGATCAGCTCGCTCTCGCGCATCGTCGTGATGTCCTCGCCGTGGACGAAGACGCGGCCGGTGTCCGGCTTCTTCAGGCCGTTCAAGAGCCGCAGGATCGTCGACTTGCCGGCGCCCGAGAGCCCGATGATGCACGTGATCGCGCCCTCGACGATGTCGAGCGAGAGGTTCTGCATCACGATCTTCGGGCCGTAGCGCACGCACACGTCGTCGAGCCGCGCCCACACTTGCGCCACCGTTCAGCTGCCCCCGAACAGCACGTACGAGAGCGCGAAGTTGAAGACGAAGATCAGGATGATCGCGGTCACCACCGCGCCGGTCGTCGCCTTGCCGACGCCCGCCGCGCCGCCGCGCGTCTGCAGCCCTTGGTACGAGCCGATGATCGCGATGATGATCCCGAACACGACCGACTTGAAGAGGCCCTTGAGCACGTCCGTGAACGGCAGCACCGAGCGCGCCGAGGTGACGAACGACTCGGTCGAGATGTGGGCGTAGATGTTCGCGACCCACATCCCGCCCAGGATCGAGACGATGTCGGCCAGGATCGTCAGCAGCGGCAGCATCACGATCAGCGCGAGCAGGCGCGGGACGACGAGCATGCGCGTCGGCGAGAGCCCGAGCGACTGCAGCGCCTCG
Organism: Vulcanimicrobiota bacterium; assembly: GCA_019233415.1. Classification (GTDB taxonomy): domain Bacteria; phylum Vulcanimicrobiota; class Vulcanimicrobiia; order Vulcanimicrobiales; family Vulcanimicrobiaceae; genus Vulcanimicrobium. The sequence continues at coordinate 5,781 of JAFAMK010000371.1, read as the reverse complement.
ATCTGCTCGGTGACGACCATCGAGCCCAGCTCCGCCGCGATCGCGGCGCCGGTGCGGCCCGCGACGACGACCGCCGAGAGCATCGGCCCGAGTTCGCGCGCGGTCGAGAAGGCGACCGCGCCGCCGACGAGGTTGCCGACGCCGTACTCGACGGCCTGGACCGCGCTCTCCAGCGAGAACACCATCCCGGTGAAGAGGGAGGTCAGGAGGACGATCGAGAGCGACTGGACGCCGAGCAGATACGCCTGGTCGCTCGTCTCGCGAAACCGGATGCGAAGCCCGACGATGAAGCGAACCGAATCCGCGAGGAGTTCGGCGGCGCCGCCGGCATAGGCGAAGACGTTGGTCGTTCCCCGCCCGACCTCGTCGAGCACCCTCATTACGGGCGAAGTTCCGCGAGCGCGTCGAGGACGCCTCGCACCGCCTCCACGCGCTTGGCGACGACGCCGCGCTCGGCGGTGAGGTTGTACTGGAGCTGGTAGAGCCGCTCCAGCTCGCGGTCGACGTGCTTCAGTTGTCCCTGGGCCTCGCGCTCGTACGGCGTGAAGTAGCGCCGGACCGCGTCGAGGTAGGCCCGCGCGGCGGCCTCGTCGGGGGCGCCGGCCGCCAGGGTCCGCTCGATCCGGTCCTGGGCGGCCCGCATCGCCCGGTCGGTCAGGTGAAACGCGCCGACCGCCGCGACCAGGGCCGCGAGGCGGTCGGCCTCAGGCACCCGCCAGCACCGCGTTCTGCGCGTCGAAGAGCTGCCGAATCCCGCCCTCGGCCAGGCCCAGCAGCGCGTCGAGCTGGGCGCGGGTGAACGGCTCGCGCTCGGCGGTCCCCTGCAGTTCGACGAAGCCGCCCGCGTTGGTCATCGCGACGTTCATGTCGACCTCGGCTCGGCTGTCTTCCTCGTACGGAAGATCGAGCACGGGAATTCCGCCGACGATCCCGACCGAGACCGCGGCGATCTGCCCGATCAGCGGCCACTTCTGCTTCTGCTCGTGCGGGAAGTGCTTGCGCAGGGCGAGCGCCAGCGCGACCCAGGCGCCCGTGATCGAGGCGGTCCGCGTCCCGCCGTCGGCACCGATCACGTCGCAGTCCACGATCACGGTCCGTTCGCCGAGCCGGTCCAGGTCGACGACCGCGCGCAGCGCGCGCCCGATCAGCCGCTGAATCTCGTGGGTGCGGCCGCCGAGCCGGCCCTTCGCCGCCTCGCGCTGGTTGCGCTCGGGCGTCGCGCGCGGCAGCATCGCGTACTCGGCGGTGATCCAGCCGCTCCCGCGCCCGCGCATCCACGGCGGGACCTTGTCCTCGATCGTCGCCGCGCAGATCACGCGCGTGTTCCCGACCGAGATCAGCACGCTCCCGTCCGCGAAGGTCAGATAGCCCGGCTCGATCGCGAGCGGTCTGAGGTGGTCGGCGCTCCGGCCGTCACTGCGCTGTGTCATCCTGAGCGTGTCGAAGGACCGCTACTCGACGGTGACCGTCTTCGCAAGGTTGCGGGGCTGGTCGACGTCCTTGCCGTCGATGTCGGCGATGTGGTACGCGAGCAGCTGCAGCGGGACGACGTTGACGATCGGCGAGAGCAACTCGTCGACGCGCGGCACCCACAGCACGTGGTCGGCGAGCGCGGCGGCCTCGTCGTCGCCGTGGTTCGCGACCAGGATCACCGGCGCTTCGCGGGCCTTCGACTCGGCGATGTTCGAGAGCGTCTTCTCGCGCACGCGCCCTTCGGTGACGATCCCGATCACCGGCGTCTTCGCGTCGAGCAATGCGATCGGTCCGTGCTTCATCTCGCCGGCGGCGTAGCCCTCGGCGTGGATGTATGAGATCTCCTTGAGCTTCAGCGCGCCTTCGAGTGCGGTCGGGAAGTTCACATAGCGGCCGAGGAAGAGCACCGAGCGCGCCTTGCGGACCTTGCGCGCGATCGCCTTCACGTCGTCGGAGGTGTTGAGCACGACGTCGATCGCCGCCGGCAGCAGCTTCGTCCCCTCGGCGATCTCGCGCAGCCGTTCCGCCGGCGCCGAGCGGCGCACGCGCGCGAGGTAGAGCGCGAGCAGCACCGACGCGATCGCCTGCGAGACGTAGGTCTTCGTCGCGGCGACGGAAATCTCGGGGCCACCGCGCGTGTAGAGCGTGCCGTCGGCGATGCGGGTGAGGTGCGAGCCGACGACGTTCGAGATCGCGATGATCGGCGCGGCGGCGTCCTTGGCGATCTTCACCGCCTCGATCGTGTCGGCGGTCTCGCCGGACTGCGACATCGCGATCGTCAGCGTGCGCGGGTCGAGCGCGCGGTCGCCGTAGCGGAACTCGCTCGCCAGCTCCATCTCGACGGGAATCTTGCACAGGGCGCGCATCAGGTACATCCCGACCATCCCGGCGTGGTACGCGGTCCCGCAGCCGGTGATCGAAATCTTCGTCATCGCGCGCAGCACGATCTCGTCGATCCCCAGCTCGCTCGCGAGCTGGACGTCGTGGCTCTCGTCGATCCGCCCGGCCAGCGTCTCCTTGATGACGTTGGGCTGCTCGAAGATCTCCTTGAGCATGAAGTGCTTGAAGCCGGCCTTTTCGGCCGAGGTCGCGTCCCACGCGACCTGCTGCACGTCGCGCTCGATCGGGCGGCCGTCGAACGCGGTCAGCGTGTAACCGTCGCTCCCGACGTCGACGACCTCGCCTTCCTGCAGCACGACGATCTTGCGCGTATACTGCAGCATCGCCGGAATGTCGGACGCGACGAACATCTCGTGGTTGCCGATCCCGACGATGAGCGGGCTCGCGCCGTTGCGCGCGAAGATGAGACGGCCCGGCGCGTCGGACGAGATCACGCCGAGCGCGAACGCGCCGCGCACGAGCGCGAGCGTCTGCCGCACCGCTTCGACGAGGTCGCCCTTGTAGCGCGTCTCGATCAGGTGCGCGAGCACTTCCGTGTCGGTCTCCGAGCGGAACACGTGTCCTTGCGCGAGCAGCTGCGCGCGCAGCGCCGCGTAGTTCTCGATGATCCCGTTGTGCACGACCGCGAAGCGGCCGGTGCAGTCCATGTGCGGGTGCGCGTTCGCGTCGGACGGCCGCCCGTGCGTCGCCCAGCGCGTGTGCCCGACGCCCGTCGTGCCGTGCAGCGACTCGCCGTTTTCCAGCCGGGCCGCCAGGTTCGCAAGCTTCCCTTCCGCCTTCGAGCCGGCCAGGTGCCCGCCATCGTCGATCACCGCGATCCCGGCCGAGTCATACCCACGATACTCGAGCCGCCGCAGGGAGTCCATGATGATCGGAACGCTGTCGCGCTGCCCGATGTACCCGACGATGCCGCACATTTAAACGGCGCTCCGCCCCAGGCTCCGCGCCCCCCACGCCTTCGGCGCGGGGCCCCCCGCCCGACCTCGCAACGACCTGACCGAAAGGGCTCGATGCTTCTGTGCTCGGTCCATGATCAGGCTGCTTCTACTTGATCCCTTCGCGGGTCCGCTTGTAGGGGATCTTGCCGAGGCGCACTTCGTTGAAGGCGGTCGACACGGGCTTGTTGGGGTTGACGCGCTCCGTGAGCGGCGGCGCACCGTTGTTCAGCTGCTTGGCGCGTTTGGTCACGACGTTGACCAAGGAGAATTTCGAGTCGACGTGCCGGAGCAGTCCGTCGAGGTCGCCGAATACGCTGTCGCTCATGTGGATCAACTGTCTTCCAATTCTTTGAGTCGGGTGTCGGGGTAGCGGTGGATGCGGTACCGCTCGGACCGGACGATCGCTTCGAGGTCGTCGACCGCGCGCTGCGGTTGTGCTTCCTCGTTGATCACCAGGTAGTCGAAGCGCCGAACGAAGGTGAACTCGTCGTGCGCGATTTCGAGCCGTGCGGCGATCTGTTCGTTCGTCTCGGTGCGGCGCGCTTCGAGGCGCGAGCGCAGGTGCGAGAACTTGTCGGGGACGATGAAGATCAGGACCGCGTCCGGAAACTTCGACTTGATCGCCAGCGCGCCGTTGACTTCCGGCTTCGAGACGACGTCGTACCCGTCGCGCAGCGCCTGGTCGATGAACGAGCGCGGCGTACCGTACCGGTTCCCGTTGTACTCGCGGTGCTCGAGAAACCCGCCCGTCGCGAGCCGCCGCTCGAACTCGTCCCGCGTGAGAAAAAAGTAGTCGGTCCCCTCGCGCTCGCCCGGGCGTGGTTCCCGGGTCGTCGCGGAGACCGAGTACAGCAGACGCTCGTGTCGGGTCCGCAGACCGTCGACCAGCGTGTCCTTCCCCGCCCCCGACGGGCCCGACACGACGAACAGCAGACCGGGCCCGGTCAGAACGACTTCCTCCTCACAGACGGGTCAAACACGGAGAAATACGGAGGCGCCGGGAAAGCACCTGCTTCGCCCTTCGACAAGCTCAGGATGACGTGACCACCGACTGGCTTTTGATGCGCCGCGCCGCGGCCGAATTGGAGCGCGCGCTGCGGGGCGGCCGGGTCACCGACGTCGGCCTGCTCGACGACGGCCGGGTGGGGATCGTCTTCGGCGGCCTGCGCGGCAGTGGCCCGCGGACACTGGCGGTCGACGCCTTCGGCACGCCGCCGCTCGTCACGCTGGGAGAGCAGGAGCTGGCGGCGGCCACTGACCCCGGCTGGCTCCGCACGGCCGGCACGACCCTGCGCGGGATGCGGCTGACCTCGGTTCGCGCCCGCCGCGGCGACCGGGTGATCGTCCTGGCCGTCGGCACGTCCTCCCGGTTCGGCGTCGAGACGGAGTCGCGGCTGGTCGCGGAGCTCGTCCCACGCTACGGCAACGTGGTGCTCCTGCGCGACCGGCTGGTCGTCGCGGCCGCCAAGCAGTTCTCACCCGCCGACAACGAGGCCCGCGCCGTCCAAGTCGGCCTCCCCTACGAGCCGCCGCCGCTCCCGGAAGCGCGCCTGGACTTCGCCGCCTTCACCCGCGCGCTCGAAGCCGCCGCCGACGCGAAAACCCGCACCCGCACGCTCGGCGGCTACCTCCCGCTGCTGCCCCGCCTCGTCGCCGAGTCTCTCGCAGCCGAAGCGGACGCGCAGACCTGGCCCTCCGCCACGCGCCTCGCCACCTGGTTCGACGAGCGCGCGAACGCGTTGCTCGCCAGCGCCGAAGCGAATGCGGACGCGGACGATGCGAATCGGCCAACGACGACGGACGGGCCCATTCACGTCTATCGCGACGAGTCGGGAGCCGTCATTGCGGCGCACGTCGTGCCGCTGGCGCAGTTCGCTGCACTCGCGCACGAGCGCGCCGCATCGCTGCTCGACATCTTAGCAGAAACGCGCACAGCGAACGTGCGCGCAGTGCGCGGCGACGCGACCGAACGTCGCCGCGCTGCGCTGCGCGCGCGCATCGAGAAGCGCGCGCGCGCGACCGCGGACGAGGTCGCTGCCGTCACGACGCGCGTCGCCGACGCCGGCGCGCGCGAAGCGCTGCGCGCGAGCGGCGACGCGCTCTACACGCACGCGCACGAAATCCCGGTCGGCGCGACGAGCTTCATCCCGTCGACGAACCCGACGCTGACCGTCGCGCTCGACCCCGACCTCGACGCGAAGGAAAACGCGCAGCGCTACTACGCGCGTTACCGCAAAGCCGCCGACGCGCTCCCGCACCTCGAGCGCCGCGCCGAAACACTGCAGTCCCGCCGCGACGCGCTCGACGAGCTGGCATTCGAAGCGGAACGTGCCGACCCGCAAACGCTCGTCGAGCTGGAAGCCTCGCTCGACGAGCTGGAAGGCCGCAAACCGCAACGCTCGGCCGCGCCGTCGCGTCCGCGCCCGCCGCTGCGGATCGACCGCCCATCGGGCGCGCGCATCTACGTCGG
>JAFAMK010000244.1 GCA_019233415.1 Vulcanimicrobiota bacterium | reverse complement strand
GCGCCGCACCCCGACGCCGTGCGACGGATCGACCATCACCGGCAGGTGCGTGCGCTCGCGCAGCACCGGGACCGCCGAGAGGTCGAGCGTGTTGCGCGTCGCGGTCTCGAAGGTGCGAATCCCGCGCTCGCACAGGATCACGTTCGGGTTCCCCTCGGAGAGAATGTATTCGGCGGCCGAGAGCAGTTCGTCGATCGACGCCGCCATCCCGCGCTTGAGCAGGATCGGCCGCTCCGTCTTGCCGACCGCTTTCAGCAGGTCGAAGTTCTGCATGTTGCGCGCGCCGATCTGCAAGAGATCGACCTGCGCCGCCATCCGCTCGACTTGATCGATGCTCATCACTTCGCTGACGATCGGAAGTCCCGTCGCGCGCCCGGCCTCGGCGAGCAGCGTGACGCCATCCCAGCCCAGCCCCTGGAACGCGTAGGGCGAGGTGCGCGGCTTGAACGCGCCGCCGCGCAGCATCACGGCGCCGTGCGCGGCGACGGCCTCGGCGGTCGCCAGCACCTGCTCGCGCGACTCGACGCTGCACGGCCCGCCGACGACGACGAAGTGGCCGTCGCCGATGACGACGTCGCCGACCATCACGCGCGAGCGCGCGTTCGCGTCGGCACGCTGCGCCTTCGGGAACGCGGTCTTCGCCGGCGGCTTCGGCGCGACGGCCGGTGACTCGTCGATGACGACCGCCGGTGCGCGGCGCGCACGCGGGGGCGCGCTCGACGCGTCGTAGCTGCCGATCACGTGCAGCGCGGCCGTCATCTCGCGCAATTCGCGCAGCGCTTCGGCGAAGCGCTCTTCGTGCACGTCGCCGTCGACGTCGGCGTAGAACGACGACTGGCCGGTCGAGCCGAGCCGCGTTTTCGAGTCGAGCTTCGAGACGTTCAAACCATGCTTTCCGAAGACCGAGAGGCACGCGCCGAGCGTGCCGGGCGTGTCGGCGACCGCGAAGACGAGCGAGGTCTTGCGGTTCGCGACGTCCTCGGCCGGTTCGAAGTCGGCGGCGAGCCCGCGCGCGTTCGGCGCGCGGAAGAGGACGAAGCGGGTGAAGTTGTCGGGGTGGTCGGCGATCGTCGCGGCCAGCTCGACGAGCCCGTAGCGCAACGCCGCGCCGTCCGACGCGATCGCGCCGCGGCCCACGTCGCCGGACGCCGCGACGTCGCGGGCGGCGAGCCCCGTGTCGGGGACGGGCACGCGCCGGACGTTGTTGGGGAGTGCGCCGAGGAACCGGCCGCACTCGGCCAGGACGACCGGGTGCGAGTCGATCTCGCGGAGCCCCTCGACGGTCGCGCCGGGGAGCCCGAGCAGCTTGTGATCCATGCGCCAGGTGATCTCGGCCAGCAGGTCCAGCTCGTACTCGGCCAGGACGTCGTAGCCCTCACGGATCGTCCCGGCGATCGCGTTGTCGATCGGGAGCAGCCCGAGGTCGGCCTTCCCGGACAGCACGGCGTGGGCGACCGCGCGGAACGACGAGCAGCCCTGCGGCACGAACGTCACGTCGCGCCGGGCCGCATACGCATCGAGGACGGCGTGCGAGTAGGAGCCTTCGATCCCTTCGAAGGCCGCGGTGAGGGTCAGGTTCGGGGCCGTCGCTTCGGCGGGCTGGGCGCTGATCATCGTGCTCTCCGGGAAGAAGAAGAGCCCCTCGCTCGGCGAGGGGCTCTTGCAGTTTCGGTCCGTCGGACTCGTCTACGGCAAAGGCCTACCGCGCCGGCGCGCTATCGCACGAGGCGTAAAAATACCGGTAGGACCAAGCCGAGGCGGTCATGTTCGTCGGTTTTACTACGATCGGCGGCCTGCCGTCAACTAAGCCCAGTGTAAGGCCGCTTGCGGCACGGACGGCAACCGAGGCACTACGATCGTCGTTGTGATGGACGTGCAGGTGTTGTTTCGGAAGGCCGCCCTGGCTGGGCTGGCGATCGTCGTCGCGGCGCTGAGCGCCGCCCCCGCCCAGGCTGCGCCGCGCCAGGAGCGGGCGGTCCTCGCCGGCGGCTGCTTCTGGGGGATGGAGGCAGTCTTCGAGCAGTTGCGCGGGGTCTCGCGCGTCGTCTCCGGCTTCTCCGGCGGCAACGCAATGACCGCGCACTACGAGCTCGTGAGCACCGGCGCGACCGGTCACGCCGAGTCGGTCGAGATCACGTTCGATCCCGCGGTCATCTCGTACCGCCAGCTCCTCGACGTCTACTTCACCGTCGCCCACGACCCGACGGAGCTGAACCGCCAAGGCCCCGACTACGGCACGCAGTACCGCTCCGCGATCTTCTACACGAACGACGCCCAGCGCCGCACCGCCGAGTCGACGATCCGCGAACTCACCGCCGCGCACCGCTACTCCGCCCCGATCGTCACGCAAGTCGTCCCGTTCACCGCCTTCTATGCGGCCGAGGCGTACCACCAGCACTACCTGGAAAACAACCCCGACGACCCGTACATCGTCACGAACGACCTGCCGAAGCTGAAAGCATTGCGCGAACGTTTCCCCACGCTGCTACGCGCGCACGCATAGGCAGAACTCCGGCAGTCCGAATATCTTCGGTTCGGCTATGCTTTGCGCATGGCCGAACCCACCGTGTGGACACGTGCGAAACCCGCGTTGGAACTGGCCGGC
>JAFAMK010000447.1 GCA_019233415.1 Vulcanimicrobiota bacterium | reverse complement strand
TCCATCAAGCTGTTCCACGACTTGACGAACGAGTCGGCGCCCTCGCTCTGCAAGCGCCCCGCGAGAGCGTCGACGTCGACGCCGGCCTTCGCGAACCCGCCCAGCATCGTCTCGGCGTCGCCGCCGTCGACAGGGAGCAGCTCGCCGACGTCGCCGTGATCGGCGAGCGCTTTGAGCGTCGGCTCGGGCATCGTGTTGACCGTGAACGGCGCGGCGAGCGCCTTGACGTAGAGGACGTCGGAGGCTTTCGGATCTTTCGTTCCCGTGCTCGCCCACAGCAGCCGCTGCGGCCGCGCGCCGGCGTTGTACGCGCGCTCCCACCGCGGCGATGCGAGCAGCTCGCGATACGCTTTGTACGTCCGCTTCGCGACGGCGATCCCGAGCTGGTCGCGCAGCGCGTCGGGGGTCTTGTCCATCACGGCGGTGTCCCAACGGCTGATGAAGACCGAGGCGACGGAACCGACGTTCGGGTCGAGATCGGCCTCGATGCGCCGCTCGATCCCGCGCATGAACGCTCCGGCGGCGGCCAAATAGTGCTCGCGCGAGAACAATAACGTCACGTTCACCGGGATGCCCGCGAAGATCGACTCCTCGATCGCCGGCAGCCCTTCGGGCGTCCCCGGTATCTTAATGAAGACGTTCGGGCGGCCGCAACGCTCGTGCAGCTCCTTCGCGACGGCGATCGTGGTCTTCGTGTCGTACGCGAGCAGCGGCGAGACCTCGATCGAGGTCCAGCCGTCGACGCGGTCGGTGCGCTCGAAGATGGCGCGGAACAGGTCGGCCGCGCGTCCGATGTCGGAGAGCGCGACGTCGAAGAACAAGTCCTCCCCGGTGCGCATCTGCCCGAGCCCCTCGTGCAGCGCGTCGTCGTAAGCCTGGCTCCCGCCGATCGCCTTCTCGAAGATCGTCGGGTTCGACGTGAGTCCGGTGACGGAGAACTCGTCGATGTAGTGCTGCAACGTCCCGGACTCGAGCAAGTCGCGGGTGATGTTGTCGAGCCAGAGGCTTTGCCCCAGCTCGTGTAACGCGCGGGTAGCTCTCATGGAGGATACTCCTTTGCGCCTCGTCCGGGGACCTTTCTCAGGTGCGCACGAGCGGCTTGTACCGGATGCGGTGCGGGCGTGCGGCTTCCTCGCCGAGCCGTTTGCGTTTGTCGGCTTCGTACTCTTGGTAGTTACCCTCGAAGAAATGCACCTGACTCTCGCCTTCGAACGCCAGAATGTGCGTTGCAATGCGATCGAGGAACCAGCGATCGTGACTGATCACCATCACGGTGCCGGGAAACTCGACGAGCGCATCTTCGAGCGCGCGCAGCGTCTCGACGTCCAGGTCGTTCGACGGCTCGTCGAGCAGCAGCACGTTCGCGCCGGCGAGCAGCGTCTTGGCGAGGTGCAGACGGCCGCGCTCGCCGCCCGAAAGCGTGCCCACCTTCTTCTGTTGATCGCTTCCCTTGAAGTTGAAGCGGCCCAGATACGCGCGTGACGGGATCTCGAACTTGCCGACCTGCAACAGATCGCGGTCGCCCGCGACGTCCTCGAACACGGTCTTCTCGTTCTCGAGCGCCGCGCGCGACTGGTCGACCATCGCGAGCTTGACGCTCGGGCCGATCACGATCTCGCCCGCGTCGGGCTGTTCGCGTCCGGCGATCATGCGGAAGAGCGTCGACTTCCCGGCGCCGTTGGGGCCGATGATCCCGACGATCGCGCCCGGCGGGACCAAGAACGAGACGTCGTCCATGAGCAGACGATCGCCGAACGCCTTGCGCACGCCGCGCAGCTCGATGACGCGATCGCCCAAGCGCTCCGCGACCGGGATGAAGATCTCTTGCGTCTCGTTGCGCCGCTGGTACTCGTACGAGGAGAGCTCTTCGAAGCGCGAGAGCCGTGCCTTGCCTCGCGACTGACGGCCTTTCGCGCTGCCGCGCGCCCACTCGAGCTCGCGTTTGAGCGCTTTCTGCCGCGCCGACTCCGCCGCTTCTTCCGCCGCCAGCCGCGCCTGCTTCTGATCGAGCCAGGAGCTGTAGTTGCCCTTCCACGGGATCCCGCGTCCGCGGTCGAGCTCGAGGATCCACTCGGCGGCGTTATCGAGGAAGTAGCGGTCGTGCGTCACCGCGACGACGGTCCCGGGGAAACGTTCGAGAAACTGTTCGAGCCATTCGACGCTTTCGGCGTCGAGATGGTTCGTCGGCTCGTCGAGCAGCAGCATGTCCGGCTTCGATAAGAGCAGACGGCAGAGCGCAACGCGGCGTTTCTCGCCGCCCGAGAGGGGTCCGACCTTCGCGTCCCACGGCGGAAGGCGCAGCGCGTCGGCGGCAACCTCCATCTCGAGCTCCACGTCGGTCCCGGCGCTTTGCAGCAGCGCTTCGAGCTTTGCTTGCTCTTCGGCGAGCTTGTCGAAGTCGGCGTCGGGCTCGCCGTAGCCGGCGTAGACTTCGTCGAGGCGCTTGCGCGCGGCCATCACCGGCCCCAG
>JAFAMK010000384.1 GCA_019233415.1 Vulcanimicrobiota bacterium | reverse complement strand
GCGCTACATCGCGATGGACGAGCCGTTCTTCTACGGCCACGACTACGCCGGCCCGACGGCGTGCCACGAATCGGCCGCCGCGCTCGCGGAGCGCATCGCCGCGAACGCGCGCATCGTGCGGGACGTCTTCCCGCAGGTGCAGATCGGCGACATCGAAGTCGTCGGCCCGAACCGCGCGCACACCGACGAGCTGAGCGGATGGGCCGACGCGTACCGCGCGGCCGCCGGGGTTCCGCTCGCGTTCCTCCACACGGACGTCGACTGGTCGGACGCCGCGATGCGCAACCTCGTCCCGCTGGCGGCCGCAATGCGCCAGCGCAACGTCCCGTTCGGGATCATCTACAACGCGGATGCCGACGCGCTCACCGACGCCGCTTGGACGCAGAGCGCGCTCGACCACATCACGTTCATCGAGTCGGTGCTCGGGCTCCATCCCGACGAGGCGATCTTCCAGACGTGGGTGCGCAACCCGACCCACCTGTTGCCCGAGACGCAGGCCGGGACGCTGTCGAACGTCGCCTACCAGTATCTGCACGCTGCGCCGTCGCTCACGCTGGCGCGTTCCGGCGACGCCGTCGCCGGGCGGCTCACCGACGCGCACGGCGCACCGATCGCGAACGCGCCGGTCGCGCTGACCGCGATTGACGCCAACGCGCGCATGGGCTTGACCGATCGCACGCTGACCGGCACGGTTCCAGCGAAGGCGGCGAGCGTGGTCGTCGGGATTCGCTCCGACCTCGAAGCGAGCTGCGTCTGCGACGGGCCTGCGACGGTGACGGTCAACACGATCCACTACCGCGAACCGACCACCGGGCGCACGCGGGACGTGCGGCCCGGCCCCGCGCTGATGCCGGGCGTCGACGTCGCAGTGGCAGCGACGCGCACGCTGCGGCTGACGCAGGGCACGCCCTATGCACCGAATTTGCGGCAGTTCCCCGTCACGGCCGGCGTGCCGTTCACCCTTGACGTCGCGATGCGCGCGACGGCGAACGCGGAAACGGCCGGCTACGTCACGCTCATCTTCTTCGACGCCGCCGGCACCGGACTCGGGCGCACGATGTTGTGGTTCCGCCCGTCGCATCGCGACCTCGGTTCCGCCGTCACGGACAGGACCGGCCGTTTCAGCCTCGCGCTGCCGAGCGACGTGCTCTACGCGGGCGGTGCCGTGCGCGCCGCCTACGCCGGCAGCGCGACCGCGCGCCCGACCGAGATGCGGCTCGCGGTCGCGGGCGCGGACGATCCCGTTCCGGTCGCAGGACCGAACGCGAAGCTCGTCTGGATCGGGCCGCGCGGCGATTTTCGCGAAGCGCTCGAGAGCGACGCGGCGTGGAATGCGGCGGCGCCGCAGTGGCGCGACGCCGCGCGGCACGTCAACGTCGTCGCGTTCAGCACGCAGTTCATGCAGGCCGTCTCCGACGACGACCTCGCGACGATCGTGCGGCACCTGCGCGAGAAGCACATCGCGCTCGGGATCGAGGCCTTGGCGCAGAACTGGTACCACGAGACGCCGTGCGGACAAGGCTTCGAAGGCTACAGCGATCCCGGCTCGTCGAACGGGATCGCGGCGAAGCTGATGCGGGTCGGCGCGCGGCTCGACTACATCCGGATGGACGGGCCGCTGGCGTCCGGTCACTACGCCGACGGCGTGCGCGCGTGCAAGAGCTCGATCCCCGAGGTCGCGCGGCGCGCCCAGGTGATCATCGGGATGTACACCGCTGCGTTCCCGAACGTCGTCGTCGGCGACGCCGAGCCGTTCCCGATGATCAGCGGACATGCGGGCTGGCAAGCCGACTGGGCCGCATGGTTGGCGGCATTCCGCGCGGCGACGAAGACGCCGGTCGCATTCGTGCACCTCGACTTCAACTGGGGCGACCCGCGGCTGCGCGACCCCGCCGCGATCGTCGCGCTCGCGCGCAGCACGGCGGCGGTCGCGCGCGCGAACGGTCAGCAGGTCGGGATCTTCGTCAACGGTACGGGCGGCCGCAACACCGACGCGGGCTGGATGGCGCAGGCGCGCCTGCACGCCGACGCCATCGCGGCGTCGGGGATCGACCCCGACCATCTGCTGTTCGGGTCATGGGACCCGTGGCCGACACGAATCCTTCCGGAGAGCGACCCCGACGCGGTGATGAGCCTCGTCGACTACTGGTTTCGGGTGAACCGCTGATGACCAGACGCTGCACGCTGTTCGTCGCCCTCTTGTGTTCGGTGCTCACGGCGCCGGTCGGGGCGACGCAAATCTGGATGTTCAGCGTTCCGCTTGAACCCAATCAGCAGCGGCAAGCCGTCGTCGACGCGCCGGAGATGTTCGCGCCGAGCGCGCCGCTCACGCTGACGCGTGCGGGCGGCAGCATCGCCGGCCGTCTCGTCGACGCGCACGGCGCGCCGCTCGCGCACGCGCAGGTCGCGCTCGCCGCGCTCGACACGAACGCCCGTCTGCCGCTCACCGACCGCGTCTTCAGCGGAATGGTTCCGGCGAACGCGGTGACCGCCGTCGTCGGGCTGCGCGCGGACACGGAAGGTAGCTGCGTGTGCGACGGCCGCGCGACGGCGACTGTCGGCACGATCCACTACCGCGAGACGACGACTGGCCGCAAACAGGACGTGCGCCCCGGGCCGCTGGTGATTCCGGGCGGCGGCGATGTCTCGACCGCGGCGATCCACGCGCTGCAGCTGACGCCGGGACATCCGTATGCGCCGAACCTGCGCCAGTTTCCGGTGACGGCAGGTGCACCGTTCACGCTCGACGTCGCGATGCGCGCGACGGCGAACGCCGCGACCGCCGGCTACGCGACGATCGTCTTTCTCGATGCCAACGGAAAGGGCACGCGCATCTTCCTCTGGTTCACGCCGTCGCGGCGCGATCTCGGCACGGTCGTCACCGACGGCGCTGGGCGTTTCAGTGCCGCGCTGCCGGGGGACGTGGCGTACGCCGGCGGTGAGGTACGCGCGACCTACGCCGGCTCCACGACGGCCCGTTCGGCCGCAGCGCGGCTTGCGCTCGCCGGCACTGCAGACGATGATCCAGCGACACACGCGAAACCACTGGTCTGGCTCGGCGCGCGCGGCGACTTCAAGGACGCGCTCGAGAGCGATGCGCTGTGGAGCAGCGTCGACACGCAATGGCGCGACGCCGCACGGCACGCCGGCATCGTGCAATTCAGCACGCAGTTCATGAAGGCGGTTCCCGACGACCTGCTCGCGACGATCGTGCGGCACCTGCACGAGAAGCACATGGCGCTCGGGATCGAGAGCCTCGCGCAGAACGGCTTTCACGAACCGGCCTGCGGACAGGGCGTCGAAGGCTACGGCGGTCCCGACGAACCGAACCTGATCGTCGACAAGCTGCTGCGCGCCGGCGGCCGGCTCGACTACGTCGGGATGGACGAGCCGATGACGTTCGGGCACTACTACGACGGCCCGCACGCGTGCAAGAGTTCGATCCGCAACGTCGCGCAGCGCGTCTCGGTAATCATCAACGTCTACCGCGCGGCGTTCCCGAACGTCGTCGTCGGCGACACCGAGGCGTTCCCCGCAATCAGCAGCCAGCCCGGTTGGGCGAACGACTGGGCGGCATGGTCGGTGGCGTTTCACGAGGCGACCGGAACGCCGCTCGCGTTTCTCCACCTCGACTTCAACTGGGGCGATCCGCGGCTGCGCGACCGCGCCGCGATCATCGCGCTCGCGCGCAGCACCGCAGCGGTCGCGCGCGCCAACGGCCAGGAGGTCGGGATGATCGTCAACGGAACGGGCGGCCCGAACACCGACGCGGGCTGGATGCAGCAAGCACGAGATCACGCCGACGCGATCGTCGCATCGGGCATCCATCCGGACGAACTTGCCTTCACCTCGTGGGACAAATCGCCGGCTCGCATGCTCCCCGAAAGCGATCCGACCGCGCTGCTCAGCATCGTCGACTACTGGTTCCTGCACGCGCGCTGATCGCGGCGCATGGCAGTTCCCGCTACGGCTCGGGCGCGTCGCGTGCGCACACGCAAAAGATGTGATCTGGCAGAACCTTTTCCCACTAGACGATGCAAGCGTTTCGTGCTACGAATCGGACATACCGGGTGAGGGCGATCCCGACGCGCGGAGGACAACTCGCGCGGTAGACCTCTCGTTTTGCACGGATGCGATTTCTTCACCAGCGCGTGCCGGCGGTGTGCGGGAGGGACCGCCGAGCCGCGCACGTTCGAAGAGATAGACAACGACATGCGTACATTCCGTCCGGTCGTTGCGGCGCTCGCGGTGAGCGGCGTGACGATCTCGTTCGGCGGCTGCTCTTCTGCGCCGTCGCAAAGCACCAATCCGATGACGCGGGCGAACGCAGCGGTGCGGCGCGCCGCCGGCATCGCACTGCCGATCATCGTGGTCGCGCAGCCGCCGGGCGTCGGCTGCGTCGCCGTGAAGATCAACGTCGGCGGCGGCGGTCCGCCGTGGTGGGGTGTCATCAACTGCACGAACGGCCTCGCCTACAATTTGCCGGGCGGACCGGGACCGGTTCCGCTCGCGCTGCCGGTGGGGGCCGTCAGCGAAAAAGCCTACGACATCGACTCGAAGGGCTTCACGGTCGGCGTCGCGATCACGGCCGCCGGAGCCGCGATACCCACGTTGTGGGGGCCTGGCGGCGCCCCCGTCGCCGGCTGGCCGACCGGCCCGTGCATCGCCGGCGTACCGCCGCTCGGGATTGCGGCCGGCCTTTACAAGGGCGGCTTCCCCGGATTCCCGATCGTCGGCCAAACGCTCGCGCCCGGACCCGCGCAGGCGTGCTGGTGGTTCCCGGGTCCGCACCCGATTCCGCCGCCGCCGGCACCGATGACGAGCATCGCCTACGACGTCAATACGAAGCCGATCTACGTCGGCCAATTCGCCGGTGCAGCGGCCGCGGGCGTCGGACCGGGTGGTCCGCTCGCGCCCATCGCGGGAACGACGGCGTCGTCGGTCGCGTATGCGATCAACACCGGCTCCGTGATCGTCGGTCAAGAGGACTTCGGCGGCGTGTGCGGCGGGTTCCCGAAAGGCGCCGGATTCGAAGGGCCGTTCGCCGGCGTCGCTGCCGCTGTGCCGCCGCTCCCCGGCGACTGCCGAGGGGGATTGGAGGATATCAACGATCCCGGCGGCGCCGTCGGGTACTCCTTCAATCCTGCGATTCAGCAGGCGTACGGCTTCGGCTTGGCGCCGCCGTATCCAGCCGGTCCGTTCAACATCAACACCGGCGTCGCAGGGCCGTGGATCAACCTGAGCGACGCGCCGGGGATCGACGACAAGCAAGACATCATCGCGACCGACACCGGCGCCTTTCCGAGTCAAGTCTATGTCATTCTCTGATTTGCGCGCATGCCGTCCGGTCGTCGCGGCGCTCGCGATGAGCACCGTGACGATCGCACTCGGCGGCTGCTCCTCGACGCCGTCGCAACAAGCCGCCACGCCGGCAGGCGCGAAGCAGACCAATGCGGTGCAGCGCGCCGCGGCGATCGTGCGGCCGATCATCAAGGTCGCACAGCCCGGTGGCGTCGGCTGCGTCGCGGTGAAGATCAACGTCGGCGCCGGCGCTCCGCCGTGGTGGGGCGCGATCAACTGCACGAACGGCCTCGCCTACAACCTGCCGGGCGTACCGAAGCCGGTGCCGCTCGTGCTGCCGCCGGGAACGGTCAACGAAAAAGCCTACGACGTCGACTCGCGAGGGTTCGTCGTCGGCGTCGCGATCACGGCGGCCGGGCTTCCGCTGCCGACCGTGTGGAATCCGGGCGGCGCGCCGGTCGCCGGCTGGCCCACCGGTCCGTGCGGCGTCCCGCCGATTCAGGGGATCGCGGCCGGACTCTACAAGGGCGGCTTCCCCGGATTCCCGATCGTCGGCCAGACGACGGTGCCCGGACCCTCGCAGGCGTGCTGGTGGTTCCCGGGTCCGCACCCGATTCCGCCGCCTCCGGGGCCACTGACGAGCATCGCGTACGACGTCAACAGCCAGCAGGTCTACGTCGGCCAGCTCGCTGGCAGAGCGGCCGCGGGTCCCGGACCGGGGGGTCCGCTCGCGCCGATCGCAGGAACGAGCCCGGCGTCGGTCGCGTACGCGATCAACACCGCGTCAACGATCGTCGGCCAGCAAGATCTCGGTCCCGGCTGCGGCGCACTGCCGCAAGGCGCCGGGTTCATCGGGCCGTTCGGCGGCGCAGCGGCCATCGTGCCACCGCTCGGCGGCGACTGCCGCGCGGGACTGGAAGACCTCAACGACCAGAACGGTGCGGTCGGCTTCTCGTTCCATCCCGTGCTGCAGCAGGCCATGGGCTTCAACTTGGCGCTGCCGTATCCGCCGGGCGTGTTCAACATCAACACCGGCGTCGTGGGGCCGTGGATCGACCTGAGCGACGCGCCGGGGATCGACGACAAGCAGCGCATCATCGCGACCGACACCGGCGCGGTGCCGAGCCAGGTCTACGTCATTCTCTGAGGAGTCAGTCCTCGCCGTCCCAGTAGTCGTACTCGCCGGCGCGCACGATGGTGCGTGCCGGCGAGCGCACTGCCCACTTGTCGCTATCGGGAAAGTGGTTCGACTCGCCGAGCGGGTTGTCGGCGACGACGTAGACGATCAAGTCCTCCGTGCCGTCGTTGGTGATCTGGTGCGGCTCGCCCGGCTTGAAGATGAACGCGTCGCCGGGTTCGATCGCCGTCGTTCCCTCGGCGTCCCGCACGCGCCCCGTTCCGGCGATCACGTGGTAGAACTCCCACTGCGCGCTGTGCGAGTGATACGGATACGCCGTCTCGCCGGGCTGAAGGCGCGTGATCTCGACGTCGAACGGGTGACGTTCCAGCAGATCGGTCGAGCTCGGCTTGCGGCCCAGCGCCTCGGAAACTTCCTTGCCGGCGCCGCGGAACGTCCCTTTCGGCGACGACCAGCTCTCCTCGGCGAGCGTGTTCGTGTTGACTTTCTGCATGCCGCGCGGCTTCGCCGGCCGCGCGGAACAACCCGGTGCGTCAGTGCGGCGGGCAGCTCAGGTGGATGCGGAAGCTCGGGTCTTTGACCGAGTAGTGGACGTGCTTGTAGTTCGTCGTCGCGTGCGGGTCGACGGCGATCAGCAGCTTGTCGGGTTTCGCGGCCTTGTCGGGGCCGTACGGGAAGTAGATCGTCACCGTCGACGCGGCACCCGGCGGGAGCTTCTTGTCGAGCAACGACTCGGTGAGCCCGGTTCCGGCACCGACGGCACTCACCGTGTTCTCGTCGGCGTACGCGAGGTCGATCCCGTGTCCGTTGATGTTCGAGAAGCCGGTCTCGTCGGGTGCAAGCTCCTTCGCCGTGCCGTTGCGGACTTGCACCTTCACGCCGACGCCGGTCTGC